>DATLTG010000285.1:0-4970 GCA_035533735.1 Bacteroidia bacterium | reverse complement strand
ACCAATGATACACCATTAAATTCCCTAACCAAATCTGATCTTTGTCCAGGTTCCGAAATGTTAATCGAAATTAATGCAGATTTACGTTAACATACATTTCCATAAAATAGTGAGTGGAATATGTGGGATTTTGGTTCTATATAAATTCTATACCCGTGGAAACAGTAAAACCGTGTGGATTCACATCTAACACATTAAAAGACATTCGATACCCTTTAAAACCACATAATAATAAGAAGCTTATCTTTTTGGTAATCCTGATTTTAGAACCGACAGCTAAATAGACATAATATCCCCTTTCTTTCACCCAATATGATGGCCACTGATGCTGCTGGTCTGTTTTAAGGTATGAATTAAATGAGATACCTTGTGATATTTGTATAAAAGGCTGAATTTGGTGTAATTGACATAGGTGAAAATCAGTTGTGATATAGACAGGTATAAAGTTGAGGGAATAGAGATTCCAACCATTATCATTGTGAAAAGGACAGTGTGCATATTCAACGCCTAACTTCATAGATAAATAACTGTTTAAATCTTTACCCCAAGAAATATCTCCCCCTGTAAAATAAGTAACATGAGTAGACCTAAGAACATTGTATTTTGCATCAATATAATTCTGTCGAAATTGTAAACTATCTGTCCTTGCAGAAAGTTGAGAAGTCCAGCCGAAAATAAGCAATAAAAGCAGTGATCTTTTCATTTATAAAGCATTTTGTAATTTTTGCAAATATATCTAGAATACTACACATGCAACATTTTTAAGCAGAAAAAAGACATGAAATCATTCTTTTTAAACAAAAACCCCAATAGAATTAAACTATTGGGGTTTTCTTTGAGGTCCCGAGCGGAACTGAACCTAACCGATACTTTATAGTGTTAGCAATGGTTGTAGAGGTACACAATTTCTCTACTGAAACATTACTGAAACATTTATATTTCCCTTTTTACTCCTCATTATCAATAAATTACATTAATATATAAAATCATTATTATTATTTAACATATATATGTAAACATTTTTGATTATATTTGTAATATGGAAGATAGACCATTAATATTAAAAGGGATTCATCCGGGTTTGGTAATTGATCGTGAACTTAAAAAACGACACATTGGCAAGTCAAAATTTGCTATTTCCTTACAGGAATATCCTCAGACTTTTAGCGCCATTACCGCAGGTAAACGGAGCATGAATACTAAGTTGGCATTAAAAATTGAAAAGGCTCTCAGACTTGAAGAAGGCTATTTGATGATTTTGCAAACATATTATAATATTAACAAATTAAAAGAAAAGCAGAATAAACATCGTCCTGACTTTAAAAAAATAAGACAAATATTATTTTGGGATACCAATATGGAAAAAATAGATTGGAAAAAACAAAAGCGTGCTATTATAGAAAGGGTATTTGAAAGAGGTAATGAAGAAGAAAAAAAAGAAATAACCAGGTTTTATGGAAAAGAAGCCATTGATAAAATAATACGTGAAAAAGAAGAAGCTTCATTATAATACAATTACACCTCTCTTACACAAAGCATTAAAAACTTTAATGGCTGCACCTGAGTTT
Organism: Bacteroidia bacterium; assembly: GCA_035533735.1. Classification (GTDB taxonomy): domain Bacteria; phylum Bacteroidota; class Bacteroidia; order DATLTG01; family DATLTG01; genus DATLTG01. The sequence continues at coordinate 3,402 of DATLTG010000285.1, read as the reverse complement.
GATTCTTTCAGGCTGGTTGGAGGTACTGCACTAAGCTTACAAAGAGGTCATAGGGAATCAGTAGATATTGATATGTTTACTGATGCTACTTACGGGTCGGTAGATTTCAACCGTATTGATACCTTTTTACGGTCTAAGTTCAACTATGTCGACACTAATAGCACTGATAATGTCGGTATGGGGAAACCATATTTTATTGGCAATAGTAAAGACGAAAGTGTTAAACTGGATATTTTTTATACAACAGATCCATTTATACAGGAAGCAATTCTGGTAGATGGTATCCGCATGGCGACTATTGAAGAAATCATCGCTATGAAAATAGACGTAATATCAAGAACGGGCAGAAAGAAAGATTTTTGGGATATTCACGAATTAAAAAATGATTATACTTTAAAACAAATGCTTGAATTGCATAAGAGACGCCATGAATATACGCATGATGCCAATTCGATAGAAAAGAAATTCACAGATTTTTCAAAAGCGGATGAGGATTTTGACCCGATTTGTTTAAGAAATAAAAAATGGGGTTTAATAAAATTGGATATTATTGATTTTTCATGGAAAAATAGCCGCGAAGCGATGAAAAAGGAGCACCTACTTATTGAACTCAAGGCAAATATTCCCTATAGACTGCAAGTAAAAGAGGGCATTGATTATTTTAATACACAGCTTCATTTTAGGTGGAATCAATCCGTATTCAATAACAAACAGATAATGTTGAATTTGAGAAATAATGCTGGCGAAACATATAGCACTCCTGCGTACTTCGATATAAAAGGACAAACTTCTCGTTCACTTGTAGGTGACCTTACTGATCGCTTAAATGACTTTACTTTTTATTATTTGGAATTTATTAGTAAAGAAGATATTCGTTTTGAGTTTTGGGCTGAAGACCAAGAAGGCGGATTTAGGGACTTTTAAATAAGTGCAGGATTAGTGTGTAGTTTAAAGATAAAAATATTTTTTACTGTTTTAATCCAATTCTTGCACTGAATAAGTTTTATATCGAATTTACTTATTCAGAACACAAAATTAATTTCCAGATAAATTTATCCTAAGTAAATTAATCAGCAAAGCCTCCTCAAATAAAATTGTTCCATTGTTTTCTTTTTTGTGGAAAAAAATAATTCTTCCATAGGTATATAATGAAACTACCAAAAAAGAAAAATGAAAATAAAATATTTTAATCGCTTTTTAGAAAGTGAGAACGCAGATAATTTCGATATGGCAAATTATAAGGATAAAAATAAATTGCTCTTTATGTGGGGATATAAACAAGCAGATAAATCTTTCAACTTTCATTATATAGTTGATGAAAACACATCGTATAGATTAAAAGCGTTTCCGCAGTTTGAATACTTTAGTCTTACTTTTCCAAATGAGGAAATTTTATATTGTGGTTTCTCTGCTTTAAAATCAAATTCTTTTTACTTCAATCAATTTGAGGAAGGGTTACTTTATAATTGGTTATTGAAAACGATCATGAATATTGATTACGAAACCCTCGCAAACATTATAGATTGGTCGTTTCTTAGTTCAACAGAGGAAAATAAAAAAGGGGGATAATTTCCATTCTTTTTAAAAATCTATTTTCGCTTTTGTGTGAAAAGCAACAAGAAATATTTACCCAATCGGAAATTTATTTTAGGACAAAAATTAAAAGAACCTGATCCTGCTGTTGAAATAATGGTGCTTACTGATATGCTAAAACAGGCAGAAGTAGAAAAAAATTACGAGTTTGCAGAAGTGGTTTTTAGAAGGATTTGTAAAATTAAAAGTTCCGAAACATAAGAACGTTCACTGTTTCAGGAGCTGTTTTTCCATAAGGAGGAACGTAGTACTTTAGCAAGGAAAGTCCTATCGTAGGGCTTTTTGTATGTCTAACAAATTAAAAACAAAAAAAAATGAAAACACCAACAGAAGAAACAATCTATGATTGTATTGAAAAATTCAGCAACATAAATGCTGAGACTCTTTCTACCATAACAGGCATCAACAAGATGCTGGTTTTTAAAACCGTGAAAAACTTAGCGGAGAAAAACTGTATTAAAATTTCTGATACAAAACCAACTACTTACAAAGCTTTGAAATCAGTTGAAGTAAAAACTCTTGATAAAAAAGCAGTTAAAGTTGTTACTCCAAAAGAAGAAATAAAAGAGGCAGCAAAAAAAGTAGAAAAAAAAGTGAAAAAAGAAGAGGAAGAGAAAGACGAATTGGTTTTTAATTCAGAAGGAAGAAACACCGATAAATTAAAGTTCAATGGCGAACTGTATGGTAAAGGACGTTTAGGATTAGCTGTTGCAAAAAAGTATATGCAAGATAATCCACAAACAACAATTGCCAAACTAAAAGAAGTATTTCCGGATGAGTTGAATAAACGATATGGTTTTTTTCAAACAGTGGATAAAGCAAAGAAAATCAGTGGAGACAGAGATCGCTATTTTCTTAAACCGGAAGATTTGATAAAAGTGGATAACAAGAAGATTGCTATCTGTAATCAATTTGGATCACACAATCTTCCATTGAAACATTTTAAGTCTCTTGGATTTGTAATTAAATAAACCCACGCCATGGTTTGTTTGGAAGAAGGGGAGCAATGTTTGCTCCTTTTCTTTTTTTAATTGGTAAAATCAAAATGAAATTTATTCTGAAAAAAGATTTCCAATTCTTTGATAATTAAACCGACCGCTTTTATATAAGATACTTGGATAATTTGTTCCAGTAGATATGTACGCTGCATCAATGGTAAAAAAGTTTTGATAACACGTTATTCCTCCTCCCCATACTCTTTTGGAAACTACATTTTCATACGAGGGTTCTTCTTCCAGAAAAGTAAGTCCATCTAATTTGATGTGTTTCGATTTATCTTCTTCTGCCATTTTGTAAATATAGTTTCCTTCAATCAAAGTAACTGATTTTCCAAACTCAGCATAACTGTTTTCTGCTTGAAAAAAATCATTTTTAAATAACTTTTTTATTCTATATAAAAGAGTATCATCGAAATAAAAGGAAGCGAACTCGTATTTGTTAAACATGGAATCTTTTGGATCAAGTGTGTAATTCATAACTGCAACAATAGCATGTCGTGATTTAATAGTGGTAGATTTTATCATGGTGTGGTAATTTTTTTTTTTAATTCTAATTTATATATCTACAAATTTTATTTTCCACTGAAATCAAGTTTTTATTTTCGCTTATGGCTAAAAAAACAAATGAAATCCTGAACGTAGAATTTATGATTACCTCGCTATGCAGGTATGATTTAACAAATTCTTTCGTAGGCTTTACAGAAAGTAAAGCAAGAGCAATTACAGATGAACAGATGAGACGAATTGCAAGTAAGATGTCAGATGACTATTGCGAACAATTGTTTTGGGGTTCGCTTAAAATAATTGCAGA
>DATLTG010000284.1:0-2646 GCA_035533735.1 Bacteroidia bacterium | reverse complement strand
CACAAAAGCCCTGTACATATATAAAATCAACAGTTGAATTGTTTTTAAAAACAGTATAAATCTGTTTCGAATATTCGTAAGATTCACGTATATAATGACCTGGTATTTTTTTGTGTTTTGGAAAATCAACAACAAAAGAATGAATATATTTTTTTTCTTCTTCCGTAAAAAACTCTAATTTATGAATATCAAATTGGCTTTGATTGGTGTGATATAAATCTACGTAAATTTGATTTTTCGCCAAATATTTCGCCAAATAAAACGAGTGTTTTTGCATACCTCCAATCACATAAGGATATATTCCATCGGTAAGCAATGCAATTTTCATATTATTTCTTTGCGATTTTAAAGAAGGACAAATGTACATTTTTTAGCGAAATCATTTATATTGAGCACTTTTGTGCAAAATAAATGTTCCTTACAAAGTCGAATATTTAGGTTATTAAAAATATTTTTTGCAGGATTCAAGAAAATATACGTTCTTTGCACTCCATTTTTCGATTCATTAATAAAAAAAGAGATGTCAAAAATTTGTGAAATAACCGGAAAGAAAGCGGTAGTAGGGAATAAAGTATCGCATTCTAATGCAAAAACAAGAAGAAAATTTTATCCGAATTTGAAGGTTAAAAAGTTTTTTATTCCGGAAGAAAACAAGTGGATTACCTTAAAAGTATCTACTTCAGCAATCAGAACAATCAGTAAAAAAGGCATTTTTGCCTGCATAAAAGAAGCTAGAGAAAAAGGTTTCTTGACAAAATAATTTTTAAAATCCCATTCAAATGGCTAAAAGAGGAAATAGAATTCAAGTAATTTTAGAGTGTACAGAACACAAAGAAAGCGGCAAAGCCGGAACTTCTCGTTATATCACTACTAAAAACAAAAAAAATACTCCTGATAGAATTGAACTAAAAAAGTACAATCCTATTTTGAAGAAAATGACTGTTCACAAAGAAATTAAATAATTTCGTTATTAGATAACGATTAACAGTAAAAAAAATGGCAAAGAAAACAGTAGCAACATTAAAATCGGGTAAAGGAAAAGATTTTACGAAAGTTATTAAAATGGTAAAATCACCTAAAACAGGAGCTTATTCATTTAAAGAAGAGATTGTTCACAACGATCACATCAAAGATTTCTTAACGGAAAAATAATTTTTTTGCAATAAGATTTAAAAAACTTCTTTTCTTATCGAAGGGAAGTTTTTATTTTTTCAGACCTTTCCATTTTCAAAATAATTATTCAGTATCAAATCAATGGGCATTCTCAGCTTTTTCAGTAAAGAAAAAAAAGAAACATTAGATAAAGGACTGTTTGTTACAAAACAAAATTTATTCAGCAAAATAGCCAATGTAATACTTGGAAAAGCGACTATTGATGCTGAAGTTATTGAAAACATCGAAGAAATTTTACTCACCTCAGATGTTGGCGTTCAGACTACTTTTAAAATAATTGAAAGCTTAAAAAAACGTGTTGCCGAAAAAAGAAATATTGAAACTTCGGAACTAACTAATTTACTTAAAATTGAAATTTCCGAATTGTTAATTGGCACAACCAATCAAACCGATTTTGAAACACCAGCTGATAAAAAACCTTATGTAATAATGGTTGTAGGCGTAAATGGTGTTGGTAAAACAACAACTATCGGAAAGCTTTCATTTCAATTTAAAAAAATAGGAAAAAAAGTAGTATTGGGAGCTGCCGATACATTTCGTGCAGCTGCCAGTGAGCAATTAGTTATTTGGGCAAAACGATCTGATGTTGATATTGTTACGCAAAGTGCGGGTGCCGATCCTGCTGCTGTTGCTTTTGATACACTTCAATCTGCGAAAGCAAAAAATGCAGATATCGTTATTATAGATACTGCCGGACGCTTGCACAATAAAATTAATTTGATGAATGAGCTTTCTAAAATTAAAAAAGTTATGCAGAAAGTAATTCCGGATGCGCCACACGAAATTTTATTGGTTTTAGATGCTTCCACCGGACAAAATGCCATTGAACAATGCAAGCAATTTACGACTGCTACCGAAGTAAATGCGTTAGCACTTACAAAATTAGATGGAACAGCTAAAGGTGGCGTTGTTATTGGTATTTCAGATCAATTTAAAATTCCAGTAAAATACATTGGAATAGGTGAAAAAATAGAAGATTTGCAAGTGTTTAACAAAACAGAATTTGTAGATTCGCTTTTCAAAAAATAATTTTTTCGGACGTTAAATAAATTCTTCGTTGAAAACAAAAACACTCAAAAAAAATAAAGTAAACGTAATTACACTTGGCTGCTCAAAAAACACCTACGATAGCGAAGTGTTAATGGGACAATTGCGCGCTAATAAATTTGAAGTAGAACATGAAAGTTTAAAAGATGATGCCGGCATTGTTATTATAAACACTTGCGGATTTATCGATAATGCTAAACAAGAAAGTATTGACACCATTTTACGTTATGCAAGCGCAAAAAAAGAAGGTTTGTTTGACAAACTTTATGTTACCGGATGTTTGAGTGAACGTTATAAAACAGACTTAGAAAAAGAAATTCCTGAAGTAGATAGTTATTTTGGCACTCGTGATTTGCCAAGACTTTTGAAAACGCTGAAAGCAGATTATAAACACGAATTAATTGGAGAACGCGTTCTGACAACTCC
>DATLTG010000283.1:0-3544 GCA_035533735.1 Bacteroidia bacterium | reverse complement strand
GGGCGCAACAATCTTATGAAAATTACAATAATCACCTTGCACTTAATTACGTAAACATGCTGAAAAACAGGCAGGTTAATGATGAAATTGTAACCAATCAGCAATCACAATAAATAGATTTTCTTGCATTATTATTGATTCAAACCCTCCTGCGGGTTATCTGAACTCTTAATCCTTATTTTTACGTTTATACATTACTGTTATCATACAAATAGAAAACAGAAATTCACTCTATTTATTTCTCTGCTGCTGCACGATTTTAAGCCTTCACAGGTGCCCCGGTTACAAACTTAATAACCATACCTGCGGCCCGCAAGAGTGGGTAATGTGGCTTGCGCAAGGAAGGGAACACCCACCAGGAAATAATCTATGAAATAAAAAGAAAGATGTGAATCTATTAAAGACGTTAGTCAGAGACAAGACGACGGCATTAATTTTTTAACGGAACACCGGCATAGGCTGAATGAAAGTCCTGCCGGGATTGCAGGTGATAGCATTACAAAAGATGAGGATTTACAGTTCAACCAGCATAGCAGCAAGCCGCTTTGTTGCATGCATTTACTTTGACTTTAGTTGCTTTGTCTCAATTAAGCTGTCATTTTTATAGTATTCAAGTTTTAATGTGTCTCCATTGCTGTCAAAATAAACCCAAAAGCTGTCTTTCTTAAATGCCTTGTCTCCATACATTGCTTCTTGAGCCGAATCAGCAATAAATCGTTTGTCGGCAAATTTTACATGAGTTGAAGTTCTTTCCCAAAATTCTGTTTTATAAACCTTTCCGTTAATTGTATTTGTCTCCATAGCATTGTTACGTGTTTCCGGTGTAGGATGTGTCAAATAATAAAATGCAATAGCTGGAATAGGTGTTGTAAAAAGCAAAGTCACAAGTGTCCAACGAACGATAGGTTTTTGAAATAAATATTTCCGTTTAATTATTGAAACAATGATTGTCGCAATGATAGTTATTAACCAGAGAACGGGCATCCAAACTAAAGCGAATAACAAAGCCACTCCACTTCCGCCTGGTTGACCTGCTGCATAATTGTATAAGCAGATTGTCAATAAGTTTGCAAGAATAGCAGTAATAATTAATGGTCGCAGTTGTGTCATTTTATAATTGCATGCAATGGTTTGCGGCTTTCTGAAGGCGGGAAAGTAGTACTCCGTTCTGTCGGAACCGTTGCCAAATTTATAAATAAAAGTTCACTGATATTACTGTCACTCATCAAAGTTTCTTTAGCCTGGAACTATTGTTGAAACATGTATTGATGCTCACTTTTTGCACTTCAGCCCAACTTGCGCAGAACCGATGGCTGCTGTGCTTCTTGTCACACGCTGGTATGTCGTGTTTTAATTGCACTTGTTTTTGAAAATGATGTGTAACACTTTCCATCTTCTACATTTTTAAATTTACTTTCAGTCAATACTTTTTTAAAACGGTAGTCTGTTTTTTGATTTAATGTGTCAATATGAAGATTACCGTATTGGCAAATACTACCAACAAAACTTTGTCGAGCATCCATAAAATGAAAATACGGAAGAGATGCGTCACAACGTACTAAACAAAAAAAATGTTTGATGAATGATGGTAGTTCGGCATTGTCAACATTCAAAGCTCCATTAAATTTTTTACCAACTTTATTATTTAGCAAATATTGTAACGCATCTTCTAAAAGTTTATAGTCCTTGCGTCCTAATGATAATTTTGTCAACCAATAATTTTTGTTGTCGCCAAGAAAAATTAAACTTTCAAAACCCAAATCCTTTGTCACGTTTCTTAGTTCTGACGCCAATAGTTTGGTGTGTCCCTTTAAAGATTTTGAATCAAGTGTCAACACATAACTTTTAAAAACTTTTGGATAAAAATACCTCTCTTCGTCCTTACGAATGTCATACTCCCTTAGTGGAAACATTGGGTATTTGTTTATGCAGCCTTTTCGTTTAATTTTGATTAGCATAATGTGTCAAATGACATAGCAGCCAATGTTTACGCGTTGGAAGAGAATTCAATGAAATTTCTACCCGAACCCCAAAGCTCAATAAAGAAATAAAAGTACAGAATATGAACAAAAGTTCTTTAAAGAATTTTCAGCCCGGCTACAGCTCTATAACGAACAAAAAGCTGATGACATGCACGTTATCTCTGATTGCCAATGCGATGTTGCCAGATGTACCTGTCATTATTCTGGGTCTGGATAAGGAAAGAAACCGAAAGATATTTTTTTTGTTTCCAGGTTTACTACCATTGGCTCACAATAGTCAACGTCTCTTATGTCACCCAATAAACGATACTTGATTTTCTTTGGGTCAAATAATATTATGATTCGTTTCTGGTCTTCTTTATTTACGTAACCAAAGTAGTATCTGTCAGAATGCTTTACTCTTTTTCTATTTGCAGAAGCAGCTTTTTCATATCCTTCTTGCTTATTTTCTTTGTATTTATAGAAATCAGAAGGCTGTTGATTATACCACTTATAAAGTTGGTTTCTAACATAGAGTAAGGAATCTCCAGAAATAACTGCTTGTAACATGTCAGCCCTAATTAAAGAGTCAGCAAGGTCTATGTCTGTAAGTGTCGGTTTGAAAAAACTTTTAGCATTTTTAGGTATTGGTTCACCCTTTTCTTGCGGTAATTTTGAAATGCCTATTGGTGAATCAAGTGTCAAAATAAATTTGAAGGGATACCTTTTACCAATGGTGTCAATTATTGTCGTCTTAGGAAAAATGAAATAGATTTTATTTACTATTCTTTGTCCACTGGCAGAAATTGAAAAAAGTGGAACAATGAAAATGATAAAAAGTCTTAATCGCATAAAGGTTTTTGTCAAGATGCAGAATATTGCCGAATTGCATAAGGTATTGCACTATTATATCAGGCAACACAATATTACATGAATCCACTAACATCTCCGAGAAAAACAGCAATTGGTTCTCAACACATTTTTTGTACCTCCTGCCGGCAAAGACAGGTTGTTGCCGCGTCAATACAAATTTTAATATTGTAGAAAATTCAAAGAAGATAATTTTCTGGTTTACAATCTCATTCTCTCCCTGGTTCGTGTCCTTTACGAACTATTATTAAAACCCGGAAACTGGCAGGGGTTCCCACCCGACCTTCCCGGTTCATAAACCTCTGCAACGACCACTATATACCCATAAAAATCCGATAGCATAACCATACAATGGTCATCATACAACCCCATACTATAGTCATCATCAATTATTTTCCCCGGAAATTATCATTCCTTTTCTTCTTGTTTATTTTTAATATGGAATTGTAATTTTCAGGGTTTTCATAAAAAATTTCCATTCTCGTTTTTCATTGTTTATGTATGATTAGTGTCACCAGCATTGTTTTAAAATGCTGCTGTAGTTTTTTTTGCCAATTTTTCAAGTTTGCCTTTATCGGTCTCATTAAAGTTAATGCTGAATTTAGTAAATTGCGTTTCTAACTGTTCATTCCATGCATCAGCGAATGACTAAGCGATATAACAGACTACTCAGAATTGGTCTGATATTTATTTTAAGCGTTTTTGGTTACCGG
>DATLTG010000282.1:0-3503 GCA_035533735.1 Bacteroidia bacterium | reverse complement strand
CCGTTTGATCATAAACAAATGAAAATTCTTTAGCAGCAAGCAAAGCATGTAACTTAGCTGATTCAGGAACATTTTTTATATCATGCGCATAAATTGTGTAATGGTTTCTCCAATTTGGATTTCGAGTAATTACTCTGCACGAACAGAGTGACAACAAAATAAAAACAAGTGCTATAAAAAATTTATATTCTTTGAAATTTATTTTTTGAACAACATTTTTATATGGAATTTTGAACAATTCCAATATTAATACAGCAATCACAATGCTAAATCCAAGCGAAGGAATATACATAAAACGTTCAGCAATAATACCAACAGCAGGAACAACCACATTCAAAAACATGGATGCCGTTATAAAAAAATAAAGTATTCCGAAAAAAATTATTTTTTTTGTTTTTATTTTATAAACTGAAAAACCGGCAACAGTAAGTGTTACAATGGCAGAAAAAATTACTATTATGTTATCAGGATGTAAAATAGGAACGGTATTATAACCATAATAGCAGGATAAATATACCGGGAAAAATAGCATTTTGTAATAATAAACAAGTGTTAAAAAGCCAAGTGGAATACGAGTAAAAAGGTTTCCTTTATGAATGTAAAGTGGATTTTCAATAAAAATAAACGTGCGAGCAGAATGAGTACCATTTAAAGCCAATTTAATTCCAAAATGTATCAACAAAAAACCAACAATTATAGAAGCAATTACAAAAAATATTTTTTTGTAAGAAACGTCCGTAAAAAAATAAAGTGTAAGCGGAATAATTGCCAAAAAAGTCATTGCATCTGGTTTTGATAAATAAGCAATAACTAAAATAAAAGTGCCAAATAGCGCATATTTTATTTTTGTCGTTTCTGCATATTTTACAAACAAATACAGTGAAAAAATACTTCCCAAAAAGCTGAAAAGTGAATCTCTGCTTTTTAAGCTATCTACTACTTCTGTATGTAAAGGATGAACTAAAAATAATGTAGTAGCAAGTAAAGGGAGAATAAAATGTTCGTTTTTAAATAATTTTTGCAATAAAAAAAATAGAAAAATACACGTAAAAGCATATATCAAAATATTTATGAAATGACTGATGTGCGGATTTTGTCCGAAAAATTGATATTCTATCGCATAAGTGGCTTTTGCAATAGGGCGATAACCATAATTTTGCGATTCATCTGAAGCATAATGTGTCGTAAATATTTCCGGAATTCCTTTTAAACCTTTTTCAACTTCTGGATTGTGTAAAGTAACAAATTCATCATCCAGCGAAAAATCATTTTTAATTCCGTTGCCATAAATCAAGAAACAAAGCACAAACAGAAAAATTGAAATCTTCACATTTTGAGTGAAAAATATTTTTTTCCGTTTATCTGTCATCAATTCCTTTTCGGAGATTTTTTTTTTCATTTAAAAATTTTATCCGATTTCTTTCACTTCAAATTTCATCGCTTTTAAATCATTCCAAAAATTTGGATATGATTTTATAACTACTTCAGGATGCTCGATTTTAATTTTATCATACACAAAAGCAAAAGCGGAAAATGCCATTGCCATTCGATGATCTTCGTACGTGGCGAAACAAGGCACTGTTTCACTATTAATTTTTTCAGGAATAGCTCTTACTTCCAAGGTATTTGGCAAAGCTTCCTTAGCAATAATATCAATTTTTTTAAATTCATTTATTAATGCTTGAATGCGATCCGTTTCTTTAATTTTAAGTGTGGATAATCCATTCAATAAAAAAGTTATTTTTAAGGCAGATGCTGTAACAGCAACTGTTTGAACAATATCTGGACAATCAGAAAAATCAAATCCGAAATGTTCTTCTTTTGCTTTCATTTTAGTCAAATAAATTCCGTTTTCAATGAATGTTGTTTTCACTCCGAAAAAAGAAAATAATTCTGCTACCACACTATCGCCTTGCCAACTTTCTTTTTTCAATCCCATAATTTTCAAATCAACATTTTCCGCTAAAGCAGCCATCGAATACCAATAAGAAGCTGCACTCCAATCTCCTTCTATATTATAAAATGCTTGTTCTTTTTCTACATAATAATCTTGTTTGCTGATGGAAATGGAATTGTCGTGCCAATTGCCATAAACACCAAAATATTCCATAATTTTTAAAGTCATATTAATATAAGGGCGAGATTTTGGAACGCCTTCAAAGCGAATGGTAATTCCGCCAAATAAAACAGGCGCAATTAAAAGTAAAGCTGAAATATACTGACTGCTTACGTTTCCGGCAACTACTATTTCTCCACCTTTCAATTCTCTGCCTTCAATTTTTAATGGCGGAAATCCTTCTTGACCTAAATAGTCAATTTTTGCACCTAATTCGCGCAAAGCATCCACTAAAATTTTTATCGGTCGCTTTTGCATTCTATCCGATCCTGTTAAAATGTGTGTTCCTTTTTGAGTTGCAAAAAAAGCACATAAAAATCGCATTGTTGTTCCTGCAGCACCAACATCATACGTTTTTGTGTTGTCAGTTTGAAAATTATTTTTTTTGAATTGCGCCAAAATATTTTTCATCGTTTCGGTATCTTGTGCTTGAGCAATTTTTTTAATCTCAAAAAAATCTTTACACAATTGTTGAATAATAAGCACTCGATTGCTTTCACTTTTTGAAGTGGTGAGATGAATCGTTCCAATTAAATTTTTATCTTTTTTCGAGATTTGATAAATCATTTCAAGAATTTTGAGTGCTTAATAATTTAACTTCTTCGGAATAATATTTCAACGAATGTTTTATCATTTCCATATCACAAGACTGATTAATAGCAACGTTTCCAATGCCATTTAACAACGTAAAATTAATACTTTCGCTATCATTTTTTTTATCGTGTTTCATTAATTCTAACAATCTATTGGTATCGAAATAAATCATTTTTACTGCATCAAATTTAGACAAAATTGTATTTGTAATTTCTTCCAATTCATTCGCTGATAAAAACTTTTTTTTGTGTGAAATATATGCTTCGCAAATCATGCCAATGGCAACTGCTTCTCCGTGCAACAAAGTCTGTCCGTCACTTTCCAACGCATAACTTTCAAAAGCATGTCCAACAGTGTGTCCGAAATTTAAAGCTTTGCGAATACTGGTCTCATAAGGATCTTTTAAAACAATTTCATTTTTAATTTGAATAGAAGTGAAAATATTTTTTTCTAATTCAGCTACATTTTCCGGATTGCAATTTTTAATTTCATCCCAATAATTTTTATCAGCAACTAAAGCATGTTTCAGCATTTCTGCAAAACCAGAAATAAGTTGTTGTTTAGATACTGTTTTTAAAAAATAAGGGTAAATAAAAACTGCTTTCGGGGAATTAAAAAAACCAATTTCATTTTTCAGATAATCTAAATCAATGCCCGTTTTTCCACCAACTGACGCATCCACTTGAGCTAACAAAGTAGTTGGAATATTTATAAAATCAATGCCGCGTTTAAAAGCCGAAGCAATAAATCCGCCCAAATCGCTGATTACGCCACCACCTAAATTAATAAGTAT
>DATLTG010000281.1:0-3647 GCA_035533735.1 Bacteroidia bacterium | reverse complement strand
AAAATGCAAAAAACACTGAACCACAAAGGATATTCGGTAATAATGCTAAAACCCATTTAAGGTAAATTAATATGTAGAAAAATATTTTTTTCGATAGATTTTGATTTAAAAAAATAATTTTTCAAATCATTTTTAAGTCAGCATTCCGCCACAAACATTTATTACTTGTCCTGTAATATATGACGATAAATCGGAAGCTAAAAACAATGCTAAATTTGCAACATCTTCGCCTGTTCCACCTCTTTTCAAAGGAATTGCATCGCGCCATTGTTGCACCACTTTTTCGTCTAAAGCGGCAGTCATTTCGGTTTCGATAAATCCAGGAGCAATGGCATTGCAACGAATATTTCGCGAGCCAATTTCCAATGCCACCGATTTTGTAAATCCAATAATTCCAGCTTTAGAAGCAGCATAATTTGTTTGACCAGCATTTCCTTTTACACCAACCACCGAAGTTAAATTTATCATCGAGCCTTTGCGTTGTTTCAACATTGGTTTTTGAACGGCTTTGGTAAGATTAAAAACCGATTTCAAATTGGCGTTTATCACGGAATCCCATTGTTCTTCAGTCATTCGCATTAATAAGCCATCGCGCGTAATTCCCGCATTGTTTACTAAAATATCCACTGTTCCGAAATCAGTAATCACATTGTTTACTAATTCATCGGCAGCTTTAAAATCAGCGGCATCCGAACGATAGCCTTTTACTTTTGTACCAAAAGATTTTAATTCTTCTTCTAAAGCTTGTCCTTTTTCAACAGAAGACAAATACGTGAAAGCGATGTTGGCACCTTGTTCAGCAAATTTTTTAGCAATTTCTTTTCCAATGCCTCGAGAAGCTCCTGTTATAAGTGCAGTTTTTCCCTCTAATAATTTCATAATAATTTTACTTTAAATATTTTTTTATACCTTTACTCGTCTTTTATATTTTGAACCTTTCAAAGATAGATGAAAAAATAATACTGTTTCACTCAAAAAACAATCCCATGAAAAAAATATTTTTCTTAGCTGCATGTACATTCATTGCGGCAACAAGTGTTAACGCGCAACAAGGTTTTTATGTTGGTGTTCGTGGTGCAGCTGCATCCACGTGGTTATTTAACCAAAACGTTTCTAATACTGGAGCTTCTATGGATTATAAAGCAGCATTTGGATATAATTATGGTGTAGATGTGCGCATGGAATTTAACGATCATGTTGGCATAATGCTGAATGTATTGCAAGGTGTGCAATCGGAAGGTTATTCTGGAAAGATAGGACTAAATGGTAACACCAATTATACTTCTACTAATACATTAAATGAATTGGATATTCCTGTTTTATTTCGATACAAATCGAAAGGCGCGTATTTAGAAATAGGACCAGAATATCAAATGATAAATAGTGCCATTTTCAGCTCTTCATTAAATTCAGGAAATGTGGACGAATCGAATGTTTTTGCAACAAGTAACATTGCTGCCGTTCTCGGTTTTGGAGTAGATAGCAAATTGAGCGATCATTTATATTTAACCGCAGGTTTGCGTTTTGCTTATGGCTTAACAGATTTAAAAGGTGTAGATGGTTTAGGTCAAGATTTGAGTAACTCCTTTAATTATCCGAAATATTATCCAACTAATTCTGCTTACGGAGCACTTGAAATTGGCTTAGTTTATAAATTAGGAGCTGCCGCTGCAAGCAATTAGAAATTATATTAATAATAATTCTCGGCTTTGAAAAAAATTTTTTTTCAAAGCCGTTTTTAATTGAAGATACTATAAATAGTTGATCAATTAAAACAATAAATAGTATTAAAACGATATAAAAAAATCAAAATATATTTGTACTTTTGAAATATCAAATCATACAGCTATGAATATTGAATGGAACCTACAAAATAAAAAACTGGAACTAATCCAATGGCTTTCTACTATTGAAGATTCGGCTATTATCGAAAAGATTATGGATTTAAGAAAACGAGAAAATAAAGATTGGTGGAATACGATTTCAAAAAATGAAAAAAAATCCATTGAACAAGGTTTAAAAGATGCAGAATCTGGAAAACTAAATCCACATACAGCAGCAAGAAAGCTATATGAAAAATGGATGTAAAGTTGTTTGGACAGATTTCGCGCTCAAAGAATTAGAAAGCACAATTGAATATCTTCAAGAAAATTGGACGGAAAAAGAGTTACGTAATTTGGCTTTAAAACTGGAAGATATACTAACGCTTATTTCTCAAAACCCCAACCTATTTCAAACTTCGGAAACTAAGAATGGAATTCGCAGAGTTGTCATTTTAACCAACAACACGCTATATTACAGAGTTACAAACAATCAAATTGAAATAATTTCCTTTTTCTCGAACCGCCAAAGTCCAAAGAAAAGGAAGCTAAAATAACCAATCTTCTTATACATATATTTGTAGCTAAATTAAAAAGAAAAAAAAATTCAAAGCCGGTTTTAATTTCTGCCTAATTTCTTAAAATTTTTCAGGATGATTGAAAGGTCGTTAAAGGCTTTATAATCTTTAGCATATAAAATATTCACATCGTTTATCATTGCATCTGAAATATTTTTTTTCGAAAGCATATCCGCAGGCGTTACAATTCCCTTTTTAATTTTCGGAAGTTTATTTTTATTATTTTGATGAACATCCGAAACTATTGCATAACCAACAAATGAGCGCATTCCGAACAATACCAAAAAAATATTTTTCAATAATCCCATTTTGTTTTCCACAATAAAAACACTTATTGGAAATGAAATCAATAAACAAAAACTTATCAAAATATCTACCAATCTTTTGCTGCGTTTGTTAGCCGATTTAGCAATCGAATTGATGTCGATTACATACAATTCTCCGGAAGTATGAATAGAATTACTTCCAATCACAGAAAGACTTTCGGGCGGAGCAATTTTATATTCGATTTCCGAACGCATCGGCAAAGCCATTTGATCCATAATGCGTTGCGCACTTAAATCTTTCGCACAAAAAATCACTTCATCAATTTTATAAATTTCAATAATTTCATTGAGTTGATTCAAATTTCCGGAAAAATTATTTTTCGAATCGTATTGATAACCATCAGGAGCCACGTAAGAAATAAATTTCGGATGGATTTCCATTTGCTTTATTAATTCGTGAACGCGTTCGCATTCAGGCTTTTCACCAACAATAAGCACGCGTTTTTTTTCAGCCGAACTGAGTTCGAAATTTTTTATTTTCAAGAAATGAAGTAAAAAGCGTTCTGCCAACAAAGCCAAAATCGCCCAAAACGTTCCGATTAAAATAATAGCACGTGAAAACCGATACGACTCTGGCAATAAAGCATACACAATTAAAATAACAGCCGAACCCAACAATATTCCACGAATTATTTTTAGCAGTTTTATTGGTTTATCATAAGCGCCACTTAAAAACAAGGTAATTAGCCAAATACCAACGTAAATGGGCAAAATTCGCATTGTAACGTGCATCGAATATTTTCCACCATCAGGAAATTTTATCCATTCTGCATACGCATTTTTAATTAGGAAAAGTCCGCCAAATAAAATAAGTGCATCCATTAATGGCAACATTATTTTTCTGAAAAAGCGCATAAACAAAGCAACGGAAGCGCGCAGATAAACTGCTGCATTTATCAAAAGCGAAAATAAATGGGCATTTT
>DATLTG010000280.1:0-8236 GCA_035533735.1 Bacteroidia bacterium | reverse complement strand
CGCCCTTTTTCTTTTCTACTATTTCACAATAATATTTTTTGAAACGGTGATTGACATACTCGAAAATAATCCGATTCAAGAAATTCACGACTCATTTATTTCCTCTTTTGGCGTTCGATTGTTAGTTCAACGAACTGATTTGAATCATCCACACATCAGTGGAAACAAGTGGTTTAAATTAAAATACAATATCGCTGAAGCGAAAAAAAATAACTTTGAAACGTTGCTAACTTTTGGCGGAGCGTTTTCCAATCATATAGCTGCAACAGCTGCTGCCGGAAAAAAATTTGGTTTTAAAACCATTGGAATTATCCGAGGCGATGAAAAAAATGAACTCAATAATACGCTTCAATTTGCAAGTGATTGTGGAATGGAATTGATTTTTATAAGTCGTGAAAAATACCGAGAAAAAGAAAATATCGAATTCATTGAAGAGCTAAAAAATCGTTTCGGAAAATTTTATTTATTGCCAGAAGGGGGATCTAATTTATTGGCTGTAAAAGGTTGTGCCGAAATCATACAGAATTCCACTATTTCATTTGATTGTATTTGTTGTTCCTGTGGAACAGGCACAACGATTGCAGGAATTGCATCTACATTAAAAACTACTCAAAAAGCAATTGGATTTTCGGCATTAAAAGGCGCAGATTTTTTAGAACCAAGTATTGAAAAATATATTTTCGAATTCACAGGAGAAAGAAAAATGAATTGGGAAATCAATCACGATTATCATTTCGGACGCTACGCAAAAGTTACCAATGAATTAAAAAAATTTATGATTGATTTTGAAAAAAATAATCACATTCCACTTGATTTTGTTTATACCGGAAAATTATTTTTCGGCATTTATGATTTAATCCGAAAAGGATATTTTGTAAAAGGCGAAACTGTTTTAGTCCTTCATACTGGAGGTTTACAAGGAAATGCTGGTTTTATTGCAGAAAAAATGCGATGAAAAAATATTTTTTTCATCGCATTTTTTAAACTGAATTTTATCTAAGGTTTTACTTTTACCATTTATAGGAAAGACCAATAGTTAGGTTAGAATAACCATATCCTAATTCTCCAAACACTCCAAAATTAGTGCTGAATAAATAGCGTGCGCCAACAAAAAAAGACATTCCTACATAACCAGGATAAGTTTCGGAAACAGAATTATAACCGTAATAACCAGGATGTCCATAATTAGGATCCGTATTTGTGTATGAATAACTGGTGTTGTAATATGCAAGCATTAATCCGGCATAAGGATCGAATTTATCATTCTTCGTCTTCAAATGATAGGCACCTCGAACACCTATTATATAATAAGTCCAAGATTCCTTTTGAGTATAATTTTGAGGATTTCCATTATTATTCCAATCTTGAAAATTATTTGTCCATGAAATTCCTTTATACGCTAGTAAACCGCCTAATGAAATGGTACCAGGTCCAATATTAGGCCATATTCCTTTTTCGTAAGAGATAGAAAGTGCAGGCGATTGGGAATAACCACTGCCGTAGTAGGCATAATTTCCGCCCAGACCAACGCCTAAATTTATAACATTGGTGCCTTGATCAAATGCTTGTGCGTTTGCATTAGAGGGCATACATAAAGCTGAAACTGTAAAAGCTAAAGCTATTGAGATAATTTTCATTTTCATTTGTTTGTTTTTAAAGTTTTTTTGATTGTTAAAAAAGTGCTACAAAAGTAGTCTATTTTTTTAGGGCTTTTAATATTCGATAAAAATTATTTTCCACAAGCTAAATCATACACTAAATTATCGCAGTTTACTTTATTTACATACGCATCGGAACCACTTTTCCGAATTTCTTTAATGCACACAACTGTAACTAAAAAAGCATTTGCAAAAGCGGATGTTTGAGCACTAAACAATTGTTTTTTTAATGAGGCCGTTTTTATTATATCGCCATATTTTAATTTAGCAATGTTATCATCTACAGAACTTTCCAGCGTTTTCAATTTAGGAATGTACGTTTGCATTAAAGCGATAAGCTGTTGATTGTATTTATTCTGAATGGTAACTATTTGCTCCCAGTATGTTCCTTCTCTTCCATCTACACAAGCACAGGAAGGTGTTCCCACCTTGTCAATTGTTGGACAATTACTCATATCTGGCTGTTTCACAGCATTAATTTCATCTGTTTTAGCAAAAGTTATTTGACGAAACTTGGCAGCAAATTCATCATTCAAAAGTTTTAATTGTCGGCTTGCCATATCTGTAGTTTCAAGAACCAATTTTGTAGTTGTGGGATCATCTTGTATTGTTGAGGCAGCGGAGTAATTTTGTTTTGTTGCTTGTTGCATCGCCCATTGTTTCTGCTGATCGGGAGTCATTTTTTGTAATTGCGCTGCTAATTGTTGTGCAGATTGAACACTTTGTTGCGAAGGTATTTGTGAATTTACATCACCCAAATTAGCAATTGCCGCATTATTAAAATCGCGCGTTTTTTGGTTTACGATTGTATCTAATTGAGTAACATCAGTGCCATAATTTTCGATTACAGTTTGTTGATGTTCATTTTTTGCAACAGTACACTCTGCAAAATTTTGTGCAGCATCGCCTGGCACTTGTAAATTTGTCATCAATGGTGTAATATTTAAATCAAGGCAATTTTGTCCTTTAACAGAGATATACAAAGTGCAGATCAATAAAATAATAATTGTTTTTTTCATTTCCTATTTATCAATTCATTAGTGATTTACTATAATTTTTTGCGAAACTCCTGTGTTTGATTTTAGAAAATACAAACCGTTTGGAAGATTTTTTACATCTAAATTAAATTTATAACTGCCCGTAGTTTGAGTTTCAGAAAGCGGTTTTTTTACTACTCGTCCGAGTACATCAACTAACTCGAAAGTTACATTTTCAGATTGTTTCAGCGAATAATGTATTTGAATATTTTCATTTGCAGGATTTGGATAAACATTTATGAATGAAATGGAGTTATTCAGATTATCAATTCCGGTAGTACCTTGTCTGTAACCAACCGTTTTAGAATTTACAGGAGAGCCAAAATTGAATTGAACATTTGTAGTTGTAATCGACAAAAGCGGATAATAAAGAGAAGATTGATACCAATTGTAAATGGTTTGTGTCAATATACCTGTAATTTGTGTTGAAGCAAATATAGTATCCTTCTCATTTCGTAACGATTTTACACGAATTACATTTGTATATGTTCCCGTTGGAAGTGTAAGAGTTCCACTACCATCGGCTGTATTTGAAACAGTACCGCGCATGTGCGCTAAGTTTCCACTAACGTAATAAGATGCGAAATACGTGTCGTTATTGCTGCTTCCATAATTTTCAGGATACGTGAATTCATTTGCAGGATCGTAATAAATAACAGTATCTGGTTGCACATTACCAATACGCTGAAATTCTGAACCATCGTCTTTAAAATAAATATAATAATCCGTTCCAGGATATGTTTCGTGTTCCGCAATTGTAGCTGTTGGAAACGTAGTGCCATAAGGTGTAGCAGACGGAATGAAAAAAGAATCTGTTTGCAATTGTCCGCTGTTTGTGAGACTTGAAAAATTCCAAGTAATTCCTGAGCCGGCATTACCAGCTTGAACTCCGGTTGTATCCGATAGTATTAATGTTTTTACACTGCCGGCTGTCGGAAATGCAGAACCTTGCAATGTTTGTCCTTGAACCAAAATTGGCAAAAAGAAAATTCCTAGTATAATTTTTTTCATAGCTTTTATTTATTAAAGTTTTTTAGTTTTCTTTTCAACTTGAAACTATTTTTTTGGTTTTACATTCTTATAAATTCCACTCGTCTATTATTGGCTTTTCCTTCAGGAGTGGTATTATCGCTGATTGGTTTGGTATCACCAAAACCTTTTGTAGTTAACCGCGAAGCATCAATACCCATACTTACTAATTGTGCTTTTACGGCATCGGCACGTTGTTGCGAAAGGGTAAGATTGTGCGCTGCATCACCACTATTATCAGTATGACCATCAATTTCAAATTTTAAATCAGGATTATTTTTCAGAACACCAACAATCATATTTAACGTTCCCATACTTTCAGGTCTGAGAGTCGATTTATCTACATCGAAATTAATTCCGTGTGTTACAATTTTGGCATCCGTAAATTTTTTGCCTATCATATTCATGTTACCACCTGAAGCTGCACGCACATTTGTAATCATAATAGGATGATCTTGATCTCCGATTCCTTCAAATCCAAATGATGTGGGAACACAATCCAAATTGGGAACTACCAACACACGATATTGATCTACATAGCATTTCAATTGATTGTTTTTGTAAACAATAGCACAATGATGCCAATGATTTACGTAGTTTGAAATTAGTTCTTTGGGTAAATCTGCATTTAAATTATTTGGGAAAGCACTCAATGCAACATCACCTCTTCCTTCATTATCACCTCTATCAAATTCAATTTCACCCTCCGCGTTATTGCCATCTTTATCGGTATAAGATAAAAATAATATCGGGCTTTCATCGCCATTGCCATCATTGTAAGTATCAAATTCAATAGTAAAAGGATTCGTTAAATAAGATATTTTTTTCATACGGGGCAATACATTACAATAATTTCCATCTGTAAGACAAAAAGCGGGTTTATCAACTACTTTGTTAACTACTGCTTGACCTTTTGTTAAATCCCAATGAGAAGGAAATTCTCCATTTTGATCTTCCGTAAAATCATCGGCAAAAATTATGGTATCTCCTGGTACGAAATCATAGTTTTGATAGGACTTTATAGAAGGTGCTGCGTTATCAGTTGAAGAAGCACTATTATCTGTAGTTGCATTGCTATTATCTGCATCGTCTTTTTTATCTTTTTTCTTTTTATGAAACAAGCCTCCTATTCCTTGTTCCGCTTTGTCAAGTCCGCTATTAGCACCATTGTCCATGTCATTATTGGCATGATCGGTTGTTGCATTTTTTATAACATCAACAGGATTATTTATTTGTGCATTTATTGTTTGTAAGCAAACAAAAGCACTTAACAGAAGTATGTTTCTTTTCATTGTATTTATTTTGGTTAATGCTGAATTTACATTGCGAAAATAATAGTTCAATAATGTTTGTTCTTGAACATTATTTACTAATTTTTACCAAAAAAATTATAATTTTGACAATGAAATTTGTGTATGGAATTACTGCTAAGTCTTCTGAAGTTATTCGACAAAGTCGAAAAAAATAAATTAATTGCCTTTTGCAAAGCCGAGAAAGCAATGCACTTTAAGCTGATTTTAAAACTAATTCAGAAAAAAAATCCCAACGAAAAAGAACTAATACGCAATTTAAAAACAACCAAAAAAAATTATCACAAAACGTGTACTATCGCAAAAGATTTTTTGCAAGTTCGTTTAGCTGATATTTGTCAAACTCCTTTTGATGAAATTTATGTATTACAAAAATTATTGTTGATTGGCGAATATTCTGCGGCTTCAAAAATATATGTTGCACTTGAAAAAAAATATTTACAACAACAAGCTTGGAGTTTGTTAGATGTGCTTTACATAGAAGGTTTTAGAATGTGCCACATTTTGGGCGATACAAAAAAGATGCAACTTATTTCTGTAAAACGTTCTAAAAATGCTAAACGACAAGCAGAATATGTTATTTTGTATTCAGATATTATGATTGAAATGGTGCATTTAGAAGGCTTCAAAATGCGCAACCTACAGGTAGAAAAATATACCCAAAAACTACAACAGTTATATCAACGTGCTACTGCTATCAATCATCACATTCTCATTCACAACGCGCTTCATTTGCAATATTCGCTTACAATGCGTTACACAGATAATCCTGAAAAAGCATTTAGTATTATCAAAAAAATAAATACAAATGTTGATAATTATCAAAAAGGAATTAGCCCTATTACAAAAGCAATTGCACA
The DNA here is from genome assembly GCA_035533735.1 of Bacteroidia bacterium. Lineage (GTDB taxonomy): Bacteria > Bacteroidota > Bacteroidia > DATLTG01 > DATLTG01 > DATLTG01. Next base: position 2,342 of record DATLTG010000280.1, on the reverse strand, counting down.
AAATAATCACATTAATTTCTTAACTATTTATGCTGGTTTTGGAAGTCCTGTTTTATATGCCGAAAAAACAAAAAAGACGATTCATTATGCCGGACAATGGGCTTTTGCAAATCTTTGCTATTCGATGACTGAATTTCATTTGTTTGAAAAAAATATGAAAGCAGCAAATGAATGGTTGCAATTAGTAGAAAATACAGAAGACCGTTCCAAATTTTCTCAATACAGTTATTTATTACTTGCCATAAAAAAATTTATTGAAAAAGATATTTCTGCGTTTCGAAAATCCATTGCTCATTTTTACAAAAATCCAGCACATCTCGGTTTTCCAGACATGGAAGTATGTGTTCGAATATTGGAATTGCTACTTTTTTTTCGCGAAAAAAATATTTTTTCGTTTCAATCAAAAGCCGCATCTTTACGTGTTTATATGGATAGAAATTTAAATAAAGAACGCTATAATGAAGATCGAAAAATGCTTCAATTACTTGTTAAAAGCTACGAATCTGCGAATAGAAAAGAATATTTGAAACAGTTAGAACCTCTTCATAAAAGTGCTTATCGCAACGTTCGCTTTATCTCAAAGCTGATTTCAAATGAATTAACAAGCCATTGTTGAAATTTTTTATTTCAGCACAACCATATACCAATAGTACAAACTACCTTTACGAACCGAATTTTTTATTTAACCATAATGGTGTTTCGCAAAAAAATTGTTGTTATTACTTGTTGTTGCATTGCAGTTATTGCTGCAAATGCCCAGCCATCTAAGATGACACAAAGTCAATATGTGGAACGATATAAAGACGATGCTATTCAAGAAATGTTGGAATATGGCATTCCTGCCAGTATTACACTTGCGCAAGGTTTACTGGAATCGAGTAACGGAAACAGTCCTCTTGCCATTTATGCCAACAATCATTTCGGAATAAAATGTCATTTAGATTGGACAGGAGAAACGTATTTGAAAGATGATGATGAGAAAAACGAATGTTTTCGTAAATATGCAAGTGTACTTGATTCGTATAAAGATCATGTTAAGTTTTTAAAATCGCGCCCGCGCTACGCATTTTTATTCAGTTATAAAGTTACCGATTACGAAGATTGGGCAAAAGGATTAAAACGTGCCGGTTATGCTACTGATCCGCGTTACCCGCAACGACTTTTAGAAATTATTAAAGACAATAAATTATATGAATTTGATACTATAAAATCTATTCCCGTAAATCCGGACGAAGCCCAACCTTTAGCTGTTGCCGAAATAAAAACAACTCCAGCCAATGCAACACAAAAAAATAATTTTTCACCTTCTACCTATCACAATAGTACTGGAACTTTTCAAGTATTGGAATGCAATCATTTAAAATTTGTTATTGCACGTCCGGGTGATACTTTTTACCGTATTTCAAGAGCTTACGATATTGAATTACCTGATTTATTTAGATATAACGACTTAAAAGAAACAAACGTCTTTCCTGTTTTACACTCAGGTGATCGGATTTATATTCAGCCTAAGCGAAGAAAAGCATTAGAAGATTTTCACACCGTTGAGCCTGGTGAAACAATGTACTCCATTTCTCAAGATTACGGTATTCGATTAAAATCCTTGTATCGAAAAAATCGCATGAAATTTGGCTCTCAGCCTATAGTTGGCGATAAACTTGCATTACGTCATAAAATTAAATTGTAAAATCATTCCCTATTCTATTTTTTGCAGCAAAATTTAAACGTTCAAGTTAATATCATTTTGTTTAATTTTGTAGAAAATTACACGTATGTATATTCAACAACTTTATACCGGTTGTCTTTCGGAAGCCGCGTATTATATCGAATCAGAAGGAGAAGCAGCTATTATTGATCCGCTTCGCGAAACTGCACCTTATACCGAAATAGCAAATCAAAGAAATGCGAAAATAAAATATGTTTTCGAAACTCATTTTCATGCCGATTTTGTTTCCGGACACATTGATTTAGCTGCAAAAACAGGCGCAAAAATAATTTTTGGTCCAGATGCACATCCTGCTTACAAAGCAGTAATAGCAAAAGAAAACGAAGTTTTTACAATCGGTAAAATAAAAATAAAAGTACTGCATACACCTGGACACACACTTGAATCTTCGTGTTATTTATTGTTTGATGAAAACGACAAACCAAACGCTATTTTTACTGGTGATACTTTATTTGTGGGCGATGTAGGACGCCCAGATTTATCGCAAAAAAGTGATTTAACAAAAAACGATTTGGCAGGAATGATGTACGAATCGCTAAAAAAATTAAAGGCATTACCAAATGATGTGATTGTTTATCCCGCTCACGGAGCTGGTTCTGCTTGCGGAAAAAATATT
>DATLTG010000279.1:0-4308 GCA_035533735.1 Bacteroidia bacterium | reverse complement strand
TGGAGTTCCTTATTAAGCAAAGTAAATCAATATCCTAAAAAGATAATTGGATTTGCAGTATTGGTGATTTTTTTAATCGTCCTGCTTTTTTATTTTTTATTTTCTTCTCCATCTCCTTCAACACCAATTGCACAACAAAATAATTCTCAAACAACAATTCCGGAAATAGTAACACAACGTAAAACGGATTCTATTTCTGTAACTAAAAATATAATTCCTCAAAAACAAATTCCTGTAATTGAACAAAATACGAAAGCTGTAACAGCTCCATTATCCGAAAAGCCTATTTCTAACAATAAAATTGTCATTAAAAAAAATATTTTAGCAAGTCCGAAACCTACAATGATTGCTAAAAAATCAAAAACAGATTCTGCTTTAATGAAAAAATCTTCGGTTGAGAAACCAGTTGCCGATAGTAATTTTAATTTTGTGGAAAGTGTTAAAAACAATCAAACCTCAGAACTTTTAGCTCTTCCAAAAGATACTGTAAGTAATTTCAAGAAACATAAGTCGTTAGCAAAAAAAAGTAATGCTGATAGCACAAAGTTGCGACAATAAATTTTACCTAAATTTGTAGCAATTGCGTTTTGTGTTATGACGGATATTGACAACCACCTCGATTTGATTTTAAAATCCTTGCCTGAAAATCCGGGAGTTTATCAGTATTTTGATAAAAATAAAAAAATAATTTACGTTGGAAAAGCCAAAAATTTAAAAAAACGTGTTGCTTCGTATTTCAATAAAGACAAGCACGAAAATGGAAAAACGGCTGTTCTTGTTCGTAAAATTTTCGACATCAAATACATTATAGTTGAAACAGAATTAGATGCACTGTTGCTCGAAAATAATTTAATTAAAAAATACCAGCCTCGTTACAATATTTTATTGAAAGATGACAAAACGTATCCTTGGATTTGCATCAAAAAAGAACCTTTTCCAAAAATTTTTTCTACCCGAAATATTGTAAAAGATGGTTCCTCTTATTTTGGTCCGTATGCTTCCGTAAAGCTTATGAATACAATACTTGATTTGGTTCGACAACTTTATACTGTTCGAAATTGCAACTTGCTATTATCAGAAGAAAATATTCGAAAAAAAAAATTTAAAGTATGTTTAGAATTTCATTTGGGAAATTGCAAAGGTCCATGTGAAGGTTTGGAAACAGAAGAAGAATACAATCAAAGTATTCGAGAAATTAAAGAAATTGTTCGTGGAAATATTCATTCGGTTACGCGTCAGTTGAAACAAATGATGCAAGATTATGCCAATCAATTTCAATTTGAAAAAGCGCAATTATTAAAAGAAAAAATAGAAATCTTAGAAAACTATCAAAGCAAATCTACTATTGTTACTCCCGATATAAATAATGTGGATGTTTTTTCAATTGTTACGGATGAAAAATCGGGCTACGTAAATTTTTTGAAAGTGTTAAATGGAGCTATTATTCAAGGACACACGATTGAATTGAAAAAGAAATTAGATGAAGCTCCAGAAGAATTATTATCGTTTGCCATTACTGAATTGCGTCAACGTTTTGAAAGTGATGCAAAAGAAATAATCGTTCCTTTTTTTATTGAAATGGAAATTCCGGGAACCACTTTTTTTATTCCACAACGAGGAGACAAAAAGAAATTACTCGAATTATCTGAACGAAATGTAAAACAATATCGATATGAAAAAATAAGAAAAGAAGAATTGCTCAATCCGGAAGCTCGTTATACAAGGATTTTAGAGCAAATGAAAAAGGATTTACGTTTAACGGAATTGCCTATTCACATTGAATGTTTTGACAATTCAAATATTCAAGGTGCATTTCCAGTAGCGGCTATGACGGTTTTTAAAAACACCAAACCGAGTAAAAAAAATTATCGTCATTTTAATATAAAAACGGTGGAAGGTCCGAATGATTTTGCTTCGATGGAAGAAATAATTTTTAGGCGATATAAACGAGCAGTGGAAGAAAAAGAATTGTTGCCACAATTGATTGTTATTGACGGAGGAAAAGGACAATTAAGTGCTGCGGTAAAAAGTTTGAAAAAACTAAATTTGATGGGGAAAGTTGGAATTATCAGTATCGCAAAAAAGTTGGAAGAAATTTATTATCCAGGAGATTCACTTCCACTTTATTTAGATAAAAAATCGGAAACATTACGTATCATTCAACAAATTCGTGATGAAGCACATCGCTTCGGAATTACGCATCATCGTAGCAAAAGAGAAAAAAAATTGGTGCAATCAGAACTGACAAAAATAAAAGGCATCAGCGATAAAACGGCTGAAAAATTATTACGGGAATTAAAATCCGTAAATAATATAAAAGAAACTTCGGAAGCTGCATTAGCTGAATTTATTGGTGTTTCAAAAGCAAAACTAATTTTTAATTATTTTAATTCAATTGTGTAAGCATAAAAAATTAATTTTGCGAACTCAATAAAAAAAATATTTTCGATGCAATTTCTTTTTCGCGTATTTAAAACACTTTATGGGATTTACGGCTTGCTTTTTTTTATAGCGAGTTTTGCAATAATTGTTCCTTGTTATTTTTTCGTTTTCACTTTTCTTCCAAAAAAACAGGCTCCTTTTTTGGGACATAAAATTTCTCGTTTTTGGTCAAAATTCGTTTATTTCTTTATAATGATTCGTGTGAAAATTAGCGGAATGGAAAAAATTAATCCTTCTGAAACGTACGTTTTAATAGGGAATCATCAATCGCAATTAGATGTTCCGATTTATGCACTTGCTTGCAAAAATACCGTTCGTTTTTTGGCAAAGGCAGAACTTACTAAAGTGCCTTTATTTGGTTATATCATTAAAAAATTATACGTTACTGTAAATCGCGAAGATAAAAATGATCGTTATAAAAGTATCGAAACAATGAAGCATACGCTGAACGAAAAAATTTCTATTTTTCTTTGTCCGGAAGGTTCTCGTAATCGTACAAGTGAACCGCTTTTAGATTTTAAAGATGGCGCATTTCGTTTGGCAATTGATGCACAAATTCCATTAGCAGTGCTTACTATTATTGATTCTAAAAAACATCATTCGCCTTTGCGTCCCTTAGAATTATTGCCCGGAACAATAAAAGCTGTTTGGGAAACGCCCATCGAAACGAAAGGAATGACGCAAGATGATGTTCCGAAATTAAAAGAAATGGCAAGACAATTGATGATAAAAAACTTGTCGAAAAATTAATTTTTTTGAAGGATTATTTACTCTATTTAACATCCTAAAATTTAAAATATAAGCTCATTTTCGATTAAAAAATGCCCCCTCAGGCGTGTATATTATTGGGCATTTTGGTTTGATAAAAAAACGAGTTAAATCAACACTTTCTGAAATTATTTAGCTAAAAAAATGCGCCTCAGACGTGTATAGTTTAGACGAAAGTTGATTTGCTTTTATGTTTTAATTAAAATACATTTACAGAAACTAAAAAACAAACGCCATGAAAAATAAATTTATTTCTGGATTATGTGGACACAAAAAAATATTTTTTAGTGCTGCAATTATTTCATTATTTGTGATAAGTTCTTGTAAAAAGGATACGCCTGCGAGTCCTTCTTTATCAACAACTTCGAGTAGTTCTGATACTTACAGTTCGATGAAAGATTTTTTCGCAAAAAACGGAGTGCAAACACAAACTTATACTATTGATGCAAGTACCGGGGGAAGTTTTACAACTCCCAAAGGAACGGTTGTAAACATTCCTGCGAATGTTTTTTATACACAAACTGGAACGTTGGTTACAGGAAATGTAACTATTGAGTTTAAAGATATTTATACAAAAAGTGATATGCTTTTATCGGATATGCCGACAATGTGGAACGGATATCCTTTAAAATCGGGAGGCGAATTTTTTATTCGTGCTAAGTCGGCAGGTGTTGCTGTTAAGTTAAGTGGCAGCAATCCAATAACTGTAACGCAACCTTTAAATGGTTGGGCTATTGATTCTTCAATGAGGAGTTTTGCGCTTACTACATCAGATACTTTAGGTTGGGTAGCGAATGATTCAATCGGCAGTGTCTCAACAACAACTTTACCCGGATATATATTTTCTCTTTATAGTTTTGTCAATCCTGTTGATTCAGGAGGTTGGTGTAACAGTGATAATCCTAATTATTTTTCAGCCTATACACAAACATCGCTTATGCTTGTAAATAATAGTTCGAATGTATCAGGAGCTTTTGTTTTTCTTCTCTTCACTAATTTGAATTCGATGGTACATGTTTATGGGGGAGGAATATCACAATCTTATACTTATTTATATGCTCCATTAGGGTTAAAATGTACAGCAGTAGCTATTGGTAT
>DATLTG010000278.1:0-5562 GCA_035533735.1 Bacteroidia bacterium | reverse complement strand
CAAATGGATTAACGCCAATTTTTTCAAATCCCTAAACAAAAAAGATGTAGTGTTATTTGCAAATGTGTGAATGATGTAATTTGTTTAGTAAATTATATAACGCTATATTTTGTTAAAGTCACTTAACTTTGTATCGTTATTAAAATTCATTTACTACCCAAAATAAAAACTAAAAAATATTTTTAAAATAAACAAAAAAATGGATCGTTTTAAAATAATTAGCGAGAAATAAAAATGACACATACTTACCACATTAACGGAATGAGTTGCAATGGTTGCAAAACTCATGTAGAACAAGCACTAAGCAAAGTTTATGGTGTTAATAACGTAAGCGTAAACTTACAAAAAGCAGAAGCTGTGATTGAAATGCCAACACATATTCCGTTAGAAAAATTTCAGGAGGCATTGCAAAATAGCGGAGGGAATTATAGCATTTCATTTCCTGAGAAGGAAATAACGGATAAAGACAAAAAAGAATTTACCTCAATTGCTAAAAGTGCTTTAAAACAGACAATAAAAAGCTCTGGCGTATTTTATTGTCCGATGCATTGCGAAGGAGAAAAAACCTATGATAAACACGGAAGCTGTCCAGTTTGTGGAATGGATCTGGTGGAGCAACCGTCCTCGAAAAAGTCAAAGCAACAATACACATGTTCTATGCATTCTGAGGTTATTAAAGATGAACCAGGTGCTTGTCCGATTTGTGGAATGGATCTCATCCCATTAAAAGCAAATGTGGAAGAGGAAGATAAAACGTATAAAAATTTACTAAACAAATTTATTATTGCAAGCATTTTTACTATACCCATTTTTATCATCACTATGGTGGAGATGCTACCCAACAATCCGTTATTGAAAATATTTGATTTAAAATATTGGAACTGGGTACAATTAGTATTATCAATTCCGGTAGTATTTTATGCAGCATGGATGTTCTTTGAGCGCGCTTGGCGTTCAGTGTTAAGTTGGAATTTAAATATGTTTACCTTGATTGGTATTGGTTCAGGAGTGGCATGGCTTTTTAGTTTGATGGCTCTTTTCTTTCCAAATGTATTTCCTGATCAATTTAAAACAGAACACGGTACGGTGTATGTTTATTTTGAAGCTGCTACTGTTATTTTAACGTTGGTGTTACTGGGACAGGTTTTAGAAGCGCGCGCACATGGAAGGACTAACAGTGCCATTAAAGAATTATTAAAACTTGCACCAAACAAGGCAACAAAAATTGTTGCTGGAAAAGAGCAGGTTGTATCTATAGATGCCATCATTAAAGGCGATTTGCTACGAGTAAAACCAGGTGAAAAAATTCCCGTAGATGGGAGTATCAAAGAAGGGGAAGCGATCATTGATGAATCTATGATTTCAGGAGAACCTATTCCTATTGAAAAGAAAACAGGAGATACTGTAAGTTCAGGAACTATCAATGGAAATAAATCTTTTGTGATGACGGCTGAAAAAGTGGGCTCGGAAACCCTGCTTGCCAAGATTATTGAAATGGTAAATACAGCCAGCCGTTCCAAAGCACCTATTCAAAAAATGGCGGATAAAATATCTGGTTATTTTGTTCCGATAGTTGTAGGAGTTTCAATTGTTACTTTTATTGTTTGGGCAATTTTCGGACCACAACCTTCTTATGTATTTGCATTTGTAAATGCCATTGCTGTATTGATTGTTGCTTGTCCTTGTGCGCTTGGACTTGCCACTCCTATGTCCGTAATGGTCGGTATAGGAAAAGGGGCACAATCTGGAGTGCTCATCAAAAATGCCGAGGCACTTGAAAAAATGAATGATATTGATGTTGTCATCATTGATAAAACAGGAACAGTTACGGAAGGAAAACCGTCTGTTGAAAAAATAACTCCGGCAAATGCTGATTTTTCGGAGGATCAACTACTAGAAAAAATAATTTCGTTAAACAGCAGCAGCGAACATCCATTGGCACAAGCAACTCTGCGCTATGGAAAAGAAAAGAAAATTGCTGTAAAGCCCGTTTCAAATTTTGAAGCCGTAACCGGGAAAGGAGTGATTGGAACTCTTGATGGCAAATCAATTGCATTGGGCAACGAAAAGTTAATGGAACAAATGAAAGCGAAAATTTCTCCTGAATTACTGAATAAAGTTAAAGCTACACAGAAATTAGGTAAAACTGTTTCTTATTTATCCGAAGGGAATACAGCTATTGGTTTTGTGGTGATATCAGATAAAATAAAAGCATCGAGCAAAGAAGCTATTCGCAAATTACAAGAAGAAGGATTGAAAGTGATTATGTTTACAGGTGATAATGAAGATACGGCTAAGGCAGTTAGTGAAACATTGAATCTGGATGGATACAAAGCCCAGATGCTGCCCGAAGATAAATTGAATGAAATAAAACGGATGCAAACTGAAGGAAAGAAAGTAGCAATGGCGGGTGATGGTATTAATGATGCACCTGCTTTATCGCAGGCAGATATTGGTATAGCTATGGGAACAGGAACAGATGTAGCCATCGAAAGTGCTTCCATTACTTTAGTGAAAGGTGACTTAAATGGAATCGCCAAAGCACGTTTATTAAGTCATAAAGTGATGCGGAATATAAGAGAAAATTTATTTTTTGCACTTGCTTATAATACGTTGGGAATCCCAATTGCAGCAGGTGTATTGTATCCGTTTTTCGGACTATTGCTTTCTCCAATGATTGCAGCATTGGCAATGAGTTTTAGTTCAGTATCCGTTATTACTAATGCACTACGACTAAGAAATTTGACATTATAAAATATAACAACAATTATATGTTCAAGAAAAAGATATTGTACGAATATTAATTTGGTAGCATAAGTTAAACTGCAAAAAAAACTCGGAAAATATCAGAAGATCTCTATTTTTTATTTTTGTTTTTTGAAAGAAATGTTTTTATTGAACCTTCCTTAATGCTTATTTGTATTTTTTGAAAGCCGTAATTATATACTTATTTCAGAATCTGCGCGGTTGCTAATTCATTTTATCTCAAAATATTATTTTTTAAATCCTGCTTTATGTGGTTTTTTATGAAAATGTTTTTTGTGTTCCGAAAAATATTTTTTAGAAGGATCATAAACAGGAGCAGCTCCTAAATGTTGAGGTAATGGACTTTTGAAAATTATTTTTTCAATTAAGGTTTCTATGCTTTGGAATTTTTGCTGATCTTTTTCATTAATAAACGTAATAGCAACTCCGGTAGAATCGGCTCTGGCAGTTCTGCCGATACGATGAATATAATCTTCTGCATCTCCAGGAACATCATAATTAACGACTAACCCAATTCCATCAATATCAATTCCGCGAGATACAATATCAGTGGCAACCAAAATTTGAATTTGCCGGCTTTTAAATAAGCGCATAACCGATTCTCGTTCATTTTGTTCTAAATCGGAATGAATAGCTTTACACGAAAAATTTAATTTTTGCAATTCTTTTTCCAATTGTTTTACATTACTTTTAGTAGAGGAGAAAATTATCACACTGTCTAATTTTTTTCCGGCAAGTAAATCTTTTACCAAAGCAGTTTTTTGTGTATCATAAACCAAATAAGCAGTTTGTAAAATACCTTCTGCCGGTTTTGAAACGGCAATATTAATTTGTTCTGGATTATGTAGCAATTTACTGGCTAATTGTCTTATTTTTGGAGGAAATGTAGCGGAAAAAAGTAGGGTTTGTCTTTGTTTAGGAATATAACTTACAATTTTCATAATGTCATCGTGAAATCCCATATCCAACATTCGGTCAGCTTCATCCAATACCAATTGTTTAATGGTGTCGAACTTTGTATAGCCCAAACCCAAATGAGCAATTAATCTACCTGGAGTTGCAATAATAATATCGGCACCTTTTATCAATGCTTTTTTTTCGCGTTCAAATGATTGTCCGTCTCCACCGCCATAAATAGCAATAGAACTGAGCGAAGTATAATATGCAAATCCTTCTAACATTTGATCAATTTGAACTGCTAATTCGCGAGTGGGAACAATGATGAGTGTATTTACGCCATCTGTTTTATCTAAATCAGCTTTATGCATAATTGGCAACAAATACGCGCCAGTTTTGCCAGTGCCAGTTTGTGCACAAGCAATTAAATCTTTGTTTTTTAAAATAACAGGTATTGCTTGTTCTTGAATTGGAGTGGGCTTTTGAAAACCCATTGTTGCTAATCCTTCTTCAATTTCTGGGAGTAATCCAAATTCACTAAAGTTCAAATTGTTTTTTATTTAATTAAAGGTTCTATATAAGGTATATATATGTTACAAAGGTAAATTTATTCTTAACTTCTATAGAACCTAATTGTATTTTAAAAAAATTAAAAATTATAATATGCCCTTAGACCTACTGAATTTTGCAATTTCAACGCAGGATTTGCACCGATATTAATTTTTTCATAAGTTGCATTATAAACCAGTTGTATTGTATATTTTGGGTTTATAGTAATATTGACACCCAACCCTATAAAAGCTCCAAACCCAGTACCAATAGGTTTTTTAAAAACTGTATTTGTTGGAAGATAAGTTGAATTATAATAAGATGTTAAATCTATAGTAAGGTTATTTATCATTACTTCATTGTTAGTAAACTCACTTATAGTAACCATCCCACCGCCTTCAATAAAAAAATTTGCTTTTTCATTATGTCCCAATACTCGTTGATAACCAAGCTGCAACTGCAAACGCTTCTCTCCGCCAACAATAGGAAAGGTTTTAATACTATTATTTATTTGAGTAGAATTAACCGGAGGTAAAGTTTCAATTGTAAAATTACCACCAACAGCCAACTGAGCAATATTTACATTTAGCATTATGGCATTGCTTGTATCCACCGCATAAATAGTATTTAAACCTATCAAAAATGCAGGAGTGTATCGCATATTGGTAGGCATGTCCGTTTCATCAAAAGTCCAAGTATGATAATTAACATTCAATGCTTGTGCAATCTGATCGGTTTGCCCTGAATATCCATAACCGCCATAAATAATATTTATTTTTTGATTCATAAAACTATTCTGAAAATTATTTTTATTACCATCAACATTAAATCCATATCCATCATAAATAGAAGCCGTGTATTTATTAGGAAAATAGGATCCAATATATAAACCTAATCGAAAACCTTTTTTGAACTCTTGTTTCGCAGGTGCATCACTATTGCCATTATCATTGTTACTATAGTCTTGTGCTATTACATTGATGCTGCAAATAAGCAATAAAAAAAAAGTTGTTGTTTTTAAAACTTTATACGATTTCATATTATAAAATTCGAGATAAGTTAATAGGGTTATTTTTGATAATTTTAATAAAAAAACAACTATTTTGACTCTTATTAATTGTATCTAAATTTATATTTTTTTAGATGTGAATAAAATTTTGTTTTGTAGATTTTTGATTTTTTTTAAATACAAAAGTAATTTTTATTTTTTTATAATGAAGTTGTTTAAAGTTGCCGTAGTAAAATGACAGTAAAAGCCAATATATTCAATGATTTCCAGTGAATTTTATTTGTTTCAAAACGTACTAAAATAGCTTTGAATGCATCTAGCCAAGCATTTGTTCTTTCCAC
>DATLTG010000277.1:0-2761 GCA_035533735.1 Bacteroidia bacterium | reverse complement strand
ATTAAACCCCACTGAGCATATTTGGGATTATATACGTGAACAAAAAGGATTTAACAACTATACCTTTAATTCACTCGATGAGGTCGATAATCAATTAGGAGCAGCCTTGTGCGATTTGCACAATGAAAAAAGTATTATTCGTTCTAGGTGCAATTTCGATTGGATTAATTAAGTAACTTGTTAGCGGTTTAGTATAACGTGCAAAATAAAACTAAGCCTACCAAGGCTTTTTAACCCAGCCAACTTCGGGGGCATTTATGTATATACTATCTGGTACTTGCTCATTATATATCCTCAAATCATACGCAGGATTACCCGGGAAAAAAGATAAAAAATATATTTTACCAACATCTTTATGAGTTAAAAAATTAGTAGTTGTTACTATATATAAAGTTTGTAATTTATACTCAAATTCTATTGTAGTTTTGTTGCTTGAAAAAATATTCTCTATTTTACCTACACCATAACATCTTCCAGGTATAGAATCCCAACCATTATCGGGAGCTTTAATGCTATCAGGAACGGCAACATTGATCATTTCATTGTACTTCGGATTTTTTGTCGAATATTTTACTACATAATGACCAGGAATTGAATATCGTTTCACCCATTTCGATACTTCTCCATTGTATATAATACCATTTACTGTAAAAGTGTAATTTATTATGGTCTGACCAGGAGCGTCATAACGATGATAGGCATTGCCTATGGTATACTTACAATTAGCATTTAACTCTTTGTCTTTGTTAAAATTGAAAATAATCGCCCATATTACCAAAATAGGAAGAAATATTACACCAACTAAAACAATCAGATCTCTTAAACTAATTCTTATTTTCATGCAGTCAGATTAAAGTACTCATTCCTCTGCTCCCACAAAATTGTAACTGTCAGCTTTCAAATGCTACAATTTTAAATAAATCTTTTTATTCGTACCTTTTTATATCGCTTTTTCGTGAAATTTATGGGATAGTTATATTAAAGCGATGTGCTCTTTAACTCATTAGCCACTATTCTTAATTTTTCTAAAATCAGTTGCACTGTCTCCCAATCCCAAGCATCATTTCTTTCTTTTCGAATATCTGCTATATATTGTCCTTCATTATATATTCCGAGAGTCATTATTCGACTTCCACCTCTTCCATAAACTTTTATACCATAATAAAACCCTAACTTAGAATAAGAAATTTGAATTTTCTTTTTTCGAAAAAAAAGTTGAAAGTATTCAACGGATATCGTTTTAGTATCGTCATTAAAAAATAATTTAAGAATGTGTCTATTCCGTTTATTTAAAATGGCAACAAACATTAACAATAACAAAATTATATTTGTAACTTCCCATATCTCATTACGAGATACCCCAAAATCAGTATATATTACATTTATTAAATTAATAATAACAGCATAGAATAGACCTCTATATATTCCCCTTTTTATAATTTTATCAGAAGATATTTCACTTTCAAAAGTTTTCATCAAATTGAAGAAAAATTTATTTTATTCGCCTTTAAATTCGGGTTTTCTTTTTTCGAAAAAAGCTTTTACACCTTCTTGATGATCTACTGTTTTTGCAGCTTTTACTTGCATTACCGCTTCTAAATCCAATTGTTGTTCCAGCGTATTACTCATTGATTTATTTAGCAAATGTTTGGTTAAACCAATTCCGCGTGTGGGTAAATTTGCCAATGTATTAGCGATGTTCAACCCTTCTTGCAAAAAAACGGCATCATCAAATGCTTTGTAAATCATGCCCATTTCTTGCGCTTCTTTCGCCATAATTTTTTCTCCCAACATCATCAAAGCAGCAGCTTTTTGTAAGCCAATATAACGAGGTAAAAAATAAGTTCCGCCACTATCAGGAATCAACCCGATTTTTCCAAATGCTTGAATAAATGCTGCGGAATTGGCTGCTATCACAATGTCGCAAGCTAAAGCCAGACTGGCACCTGCTCCAGCTGCTACTCCGTTTACTGCACAAACAAAAGGTTTTTCGATGTTTCTGATTTTTAAAATAATCGGATTGTAATGTTCGCGAACTATTTGTTCAATACCTGGACCGCTTTTATCAATAGCTTCCGCTAAATCTTGTCCGGCACAAAAAGCTTTTCCTTCTGAATACAAAAAAACAGCACGAATATTTTTATCCGCTTCACAAACGTCTAATTTTTTTTGCAGTTGCAAAGCCATTTCGCGATTAAAACTGTTGAATTTTTCCGGACGGTTCAACTTAATTTTCGCGACATTGTCCACTATTTCAAAATGTATTAGTTCCATAAATTTTTTTTAAATGCATTTAAAATAATCAAAAGGTTCTAAGCAATCGAGGCATTTATACAGCGCTTTACAAGCGGTTGAACCAAACTGACTTATCATTTCGGTATGATAAGAATGGCATTGCGGACATTGTACTTTTTTTTTTCCCGTCAAACTATTTTTATCGGCACTGGTTTTTTCAGGTGGAGCAATTCCATATTTTCTTAATTTTTCTTTTCCGGATTCGCTTATCCAATCGGTTGTCCAAGCGGGTGCATAAACGGTTTTTATTTTTACATTTTCAATTCCCTTTTGATGAAGCTTTGATACAATATCATCTTCAATCGCTTTCATAGCTGGGCAACCGGTATAAGTTGGCGTAATGGTAATTTCGGTTTTTTCCTTATCCGAAAAAATATTTTTTACAATTCCCAAATCCAAAATACTGAGCACCGGAACTTCCGGATCCATTACTTCACTTAAAAAATTCCGTATTTGAGTTTCGTCA
>DATLTG010000276.1:0-4631 GCA_035533735.1 Bacteroidia bacterium | reverse complement strand
AGGTTCAACGGTTCCATCACCTGTTGCATAAATGGGAGTTCCTTCATGTGCCACCAAATCAACGCCTGTGTGGAAGTGCATGGTTTTAAAAATTGGGTGCATTCGCCATCCAAATCCAGAACCAATTTCTATCAAATCTTTTGCTGAAATTGGTTGAATAGCCGGAATACAGGATAACATTTTCTTTTTATTTTCGGCAAGTTTCGATACTTCGTCAAACGATTTAGATTGAATATAAAGTTGTTTCGTAATAATGTCTAATTTTTTAGTCGTTTCCACCAATAAATCCGAATTATCGTAACCTTCTAAATCTTTGTATCTGTCCACTCCACCAAAACCCGCTTTTCTAATATCTTCTGGAATAGGAGGTGCTTCCAAAATTACGCGGTAAATATTATCGTCCCTATCTTGTAAATTATTTAATACTTGCGAAGCCAAATCCATCCGTTTATTTAATAAATCATATTGCAATTTTAGTTCTGCAATTTCGCGTTTTTGTTCCAATTCTTTAGGCGAATTAAAATAAGTAAAAGCAACAAATACGGTAACTGAGGCAAATACAGTTCCGATAGCGAGATAGGATAAAATCTTTTTAAATCTATCTTTAAAAGCGATTTCAACCTTTTCGTAGGTAAGCGATTTGGTATTGTATCTGTATTTTACTTTCGACATGGATATTATAAATCAGCGAAACGAAAAATTATTTTTTGGAATCTTCCAGAAAGCTTTTTTCAAGCGATGCAAATTTAATTAATTCATCTAACTTTGCAAGTCGTTTTTAAACACCATTATAGTTAAGTATTGTTAAAAAAATATTTTTTTTGATATGAATTCTACCGAAACACGTAAAATTTTCCTTGATTTTTTCGAATCAAAAAAGCATATTATCGTTCCATCTGCGCCAATGGTAATTAAAGGCGATCCTACGTTAATGTTTACCAATGCGGGAATGAATCAGTTTAAAGATTTGTTTCTGGGAAATGCGCCAATCAAATATTCTCGCATTGCCGATACGCAAAAATGTTTGCGTGTTTCTGGTAAACACAACGATTTAGAAGAAGTGGGTGTTGATACGTATCATCATACTATGTTCGAAATGCTTGGCAATTGGAGCTTTGGCGATTATTTTAAAAAAGAAGCGATTGAATGGGCGTGGGAATTACTTACGGAAATCTATAAAATTGATAAAAACAGGTTGTATGTTACCGTTTTTGAAGGCAGTAAAGATGATAGTTTAGCTTTTGATCAAGAAGCTTTCGATTGCTGGAAAAAATATATTTCCGAAGACCGAATTATCAATGGAAATAAAAAAGATAATTTTTGGGAAATGGGCGATACTGGTCCGTGCGGACCATGTTCTGAAATTCATGTGGACATTCGCGATGAGTCAGAACGTAAAAAAATAGATGGAAAATCATTAGTAAATCAAAGTCATCCACAAGTAATCGAAATTTGGAATTTGGTGTTCATGGAATTTAACCGTTTGGTGGATGGGAGTTTGAAAAAATTACCTGCTCAACATGTTGATACAGGAATGGGTTTCGAGCGTTTGTGCATGGTTTTACAAAATAAAAAATCGAATTACGATACCGATGTTTTTCAAATTCTGATTAAGGAAATAAAAAGAATTTCAGAAAAGAAATATTATCCTTCTTATGGAAATTATATAAATGGCAAAAGAGATGGCGAATGGAATAATTATGATATTGAAAATGATAGTATAGTTAGCAAAACATATTTTATTAATGATAGTAATGATAATGAAGCCATGCCATTTGGAAGTTGGTTGAGCCAAGAAGAAATTAATATTGCGATGCGTGTTATTTCTGATCACATTCGTACTATTTCTTTCTCCATTGCTGATGGACAATTGCCTTCTAACAATGGAGCCGGTTATGTTATCAGACGAATTTTACGAAGAGCTGTTCGTTACGGATATACTTTTTTGAATTTGCAAGAACCTTTTCTTTGTCAGTTGGTTCCTATTTTGGTGAATCAATTAGGTGAAACTTTTCCCGAATTAAAAACGCAGCAACAACTCATTGAAAACGTTATTCTGGAAGAAGAAAAATCTTTTTTGCGCACTTTAGGAAATGGAATTATTCGTTTTGAAGAAAACTGTAAAACACTTAAAAATACCAAAATAATTTCCGGACATTTTGCTTTTGAATTATTTGATACGTTTGGCTTTCCGATAGATTTAACGCAATTGTTGGCACGAGAAAAAGGTTTTTCGGTGAATATGGAAAGTTATAACGAGCAATTGGAAAAACAAAAAAATCGTTCGCGAGTTGCTGCCAATGTAGATACCGAAGATTGGATAAATGTGAATGGATATGCGCCAACTGATTTTGTGGGTTATGAAAAAACAGAAGCACAATCGAAAATTATTCAATACCGAAAAGTAAAAGCGAAAGGGAAAGAACAGTTTCAATTGGTGTTGGACAAAACGCCTTTTTATGCCGAAAGTGGCGGACAAGTGGGCGATACCGGTTTTTTAGAATCGGTAAACGATTCCAATCAAAAAATAAAAATTGTAGATACCAAAAAAGAACACGGAATTACTATTCATATTTCCGATAAATTACCTGAAGAAATAAACCAAACTTTTACTACAACTATTGATGCGAAAAGGCGACAATTAATTGCTAATAATCATTCGGCTACACATTTGTTGCACGCTGCATTACGAAAGGTTTTAGGAACGCATGTGGAACAAAAAGGTTCGTTGGTTAATGAGGAACATTTGCGTTTTGATTTTTCTCATTTTTCTCATTTAACTATAGAACAAATTGCTGAAATTGAAAAAATAGTGAATGAAAAAATTCGTGAAAATATTTTGTTGGATGTAAAAATAATGAATATTGAAGATGCCAAAAAAACAGGCGCAATGGCTTTGTTTGGCGAAAAATATGGAGATGAAGTTCGCGTGATTACATTCGATAAAAAATATTCGGTGGAGTTGTGTGGCGGAACACACGTGCCTGCAACCGGACAAATAAGTTTATTTATAATTACTTCGGAAACGGCTATTGCTTCCGGAATTAGAAGGATTGAAGCTCGAACCGGTGAAAAAGCACTGAATTATATTTTAGAGCAATTTATAAATCCGGTTGAAAAATTAAAAACGGTTTTGAAGAAAAATTCAAAAGATTTGGTGTCTTCTGTTGAAAATTTATTGAAGGAAAATGTACAACTGCAAAAACATGTTGAAAATTTATATCGCGAAAAAGCTGCTACTATAAAGGAAAATTTGATTCAAAAGATGAAGAATAAAAACGGCATCAATTTTATTGCCGAAAAAATTGACTTGGATTCTGCGGAAGCGATTAAAGATATTTGCTTCGGATTAAAAAGTAGTGTGAAAAATTTATTTTTGGTTTTAGCTGCCGAAGTAAATGGAAAACCAACCATCTCCATTATTATTTCTGAAAATATAGTTGCCGAAAAAGGCTGGAATGCAAACACTATTATTCGCGAACTTGCTAAAGAAATTAATGGTGGCGGTGGCGGACAAGCATTTTACGCAACAGCAGGTGGCACGATGTTAAGCGGAATGTTAAACGTTTTGCAAAAAGCAGAAAAATATATTGGATAAAGAGATCTTTTGAAAATTTATTTTTTATTATATCTCCCTTCTCCTTTGGAGAAGGGCTGGGGTTGAGGCTTTTCCTCACGCACAGATTCTGAATCAAGTTGAGAATGACTTCTTCTTTTCTTTATCAAAAAAATAATTTTGAAATATACTCACGTAAGAGAAAGTATTAAATACTATTGAAAATATTTTCGATTTCAGAAAATAATTTTTCGATATCATTCGTAATTATTGCCCAAACAATTTTGTAATCCACTCCCATATAGTCCTGAACAATGCGATTGCGGAAACCAATAATTCTAAACCAATCAACAGTCAAATGTTTGTCCTTGAAATCGTTTGGAAGTTTGTTTGCTGCTCCCCCAATAACTTCAAAATTACGGATAACGGCATCCAACGTTTTAGAGTCTTCAATAAAGGTATCGTAATTTAGTCCTGTGGTATATCTTTTTATTTTTTCAACAGCATCTAAAATGTCCGCCAAAAGAAGTTTCGGATTTCGCTTAGACATAGCTCAAATCTTCTTCAATGTGTTTTAAATACTGAGGTTTAACTCCATTTTTTGAAACAAGATCAACCTTTATTTTTAAAAGTTTTTCCAGCTCATTTGCCAAGTCTATAAATTCAATGCCTATTTGTTTTTTGAAATCAACTAAAATATCTACATCACTATATTCCGTTTGCTGCCCACGACCATACGAACCAAAAATAGCCATAAAACTCAAGCCATATTTATCAGTTAATCTTTGCTTGTTGTTTTTTAAAATGCTTTTTATGTCATCCAAATTTGTCATAGTACAAATATAATAATTTTCTGAATGTTCTATTTTTCTTTGTTAGTACAGATTTTCTTTTGAATTAAACCATTAGGATTTTTAAACCATAAAGGTTTAAAATTCACTAAGCAGTTTCTGAAATAAAACGAAATTCAATTTCTGGATTTTTTTCTTGCGCCATTTGCAAAGCCCAAGCTGATTCAGCCAAAAAAACGGGTTGTCTTTCTTTGTCATCAGCTATGTGATGGTATTTGTCGATA
>DATLTG010000275.1:0-2977 GCA_035533735.1 Bacteroidia bacterium | reverse complement strand
CTTCTGGCAAACTATGATTTACTTTTTTTACCACTTGATTTTGATAATGCAGGAATTATTTTTTCGCAGTTTTCAATGCCCACTAAAGTTTCAGAATATATGATTTCTGGTACACCAATATTCGTTTTTGCAGACAAACAGACAGCGCTCGCAAAATATGCCCTAAAAGACAATTGGGCATATGTAGTTTCTGTAAATAAAAAAGAAGCATTAATAAAAGGCTTATTTGAATTATACTCGAACTCTACATTAAGAAAAACACTCTCCGAAAAGGCAAAAGAAATGGCGATACAGAATGAAGATGCAGATATTGTTAAGGAGAATTTTCGGAAAAGTTTCATATTAAACTGAAAAAATAATAAAACAGTCTTATACTATAATTGAACCTCTTCAATAATTTAGTTAGAGATTCACATCATCTTCAAAGAAAAATAGAATTGGAATTCATAATTTTGACAGCTGCTTTCAACTTATAACAATCAATAAATTTAAAAAATAAATTACAATTAATGAAAGGTTCTTTTGACAACAAAACACTCTTAATCACCGGTGGTACCGGTTCTTTTGGAAACGCTGTTTTAAAACGATTTTTAAATACCGATATAAAGGAAATCCGGATTTTCAGTCGTGATGAAAAAAAACAGGATGACATGCGGCAGCTATACCGTAATGATAAAATTAAATATTATATAGGCGACACAAGAAATAAAAGAAGCGTGGATTCTGCAATGCATGGTGTGGATTATGTATTTCAGGCAGCAGCTCTAAAACAGGTTCCATCATGCGAATTTTTCCCAATGGAAGCGGTTCATACCAACATTATAGGGTGTGAAAATGTATTGGACAGTGCATTAGAATTCAAAATTAAAAATGTAATCGTGCTAAGTACCGATAAGGCTGTTTATCCCATAAACGCTATGGGTATGTCAAAGGCGCTAAGTGAAAAAGTAATGGTGGCAAAAAGTCGTAACGTCAATGGAACAGGAACCACTTTCTGTGGAACCAGATACGGAAATGTAATGGCTTCAAGAGGTTCAGTTATTCCATTGTTCATTGATCAGATAAAAAAGGGCAAATCCTTAACAATTACCGATCCTAACATGACTCGTTTTATGATGACTCTAGAGAACGCAGTTGAATTGGTTTTATTCGCGTTTGAAAATGGAAGGCAAGGTGATCTTTTTGTACAGAAATCACCCGCAGCGACAATCGCAACTTTGGCACAAGCGCTTAAAGAATTGTACAATGCAGATAATCCCATTAAGATTATTGGAACCCGTCATGGAGAAAAAGTATATGAGGTTCTTGTAAATAGAGAGGATATGGTAAAAGCGGAAGATATGGGTAATTTTTACAGGATACCAGCCGACAATCGAAATTTGAACTACGAACAATACTTTTCTCTGGGTAAGGATGTGTCCAAAGTAGAGGAATATCATTCACACAACACCGAACGCCTTGACGTAGAAGGCACTAAAAAACTACTACTTAAACTTGATATGATACAAAATGACTTAAGACTATGACCGTAAAAAAACCAACGTTACATGTCGGCGAAACCTACACTGATTCAAGAGGTATCCTAAAATATATAAATGAGGAGGAACCTGGGCATTACCGACGTTTTTACTTGATTATACATCCGGACATTAGTGCAATCAGAGCATGGCAAGGGCATAAAAAGGAAGAAAAAGCATTCTACGTTATTTCGGGCAGCTTTGTTATTGCTGTGGTTAATCCTGAAAATTTCGACACCCCCGATGATAATGAAAAACCCGAATTCTTTAGTTTAACTCCAGAAAACAATTATTTTCTTCGGGTACCAGGGGGCAATTATACTGGTATAAAAGCATTTATTCCTGGTTCGACGCTACTGGTGCTTTCAGGTTTAGATCTGGCTGCATCCAAAGAAGATGATTTCCGCCAGCCTTCTGACAAATGGGTAGATTGGAATACTATTCTCTTCAATTCATGATTGATTATCATTCAAAAAAGGAATTAAAAATATGCTAAAAATTGGAATAACAGGCCAGGGTGGTTTTATCGGAACTAATCTTTTTAATTTTGTTGGATTGCAGGAAGGTGTTGAGCGGATTCCGTTTGAAAAGAAATTCTTTCAGAACAAGCAGCAGCTTCAGCATTTTGTAAAACAATGCGATGTAATTGTTCATCTCGCTGCATTGAATCGGCACAATGACGCGCAGGTAGTTTATCAAACAAATATCGAATTGGCAAAGCGACTCATTGATGCAATGGAAATTGTAAATGTGAGGCCTCATGTTATTTTTTCTTCTTCCACCCAGGAAGAGAAGGACAACATGTATGGGAAATCTAAGAAAGAATGCAGGAATCTCTTTACCAGATGGGCAGAAAAAAACCAGGCGACTTTTACAGGATTAGTAATTCCCAATGTATTTGGCCCCTTTGGTAATCCCTATTACAATTCGGTAATTGCTACTTTTTCTCATCAGCTTACTCATAATGAAACACCAAAAATAGAAAATGGCGGAACTCTTAAGTTGATATATGTTGGAGAATTAACAGCCGGAATATGGAAACTTATTAAGGAAAAACTCTGCCAGCCATACCTTCTTCTATCTCCAACTTCCGAAGCAAAGGTCTCTGAAATATTAAATTTATTGATCAGTTACAAAGAAAAATATTTCGAAAATTATACTTTCCCCACGCTGAATAACCACTTTGAATTGAACTTGTTCAATACATTTCGCTCTTATTTGGATCAAAAAAATCATTTTCCTGTTTTATTAAAAAAGAACACAGATAACAGGGGCAGCTTCATAGAATCGGTGAAAACAGAAACAGGCGGTCAATTTTCTTTTTCTACGACTCATCCAGGAATCACCAGAGGCGATCATTTTCATACCCGGAAGATAGAACGCTTTACAGTGATTAGCGGAAAAGCTGTAATTGAATTACGCCGAATCGGAACCAATAATATCCTTCATTTCGAATTGGA
>DATLTG010000274.1:0-3907 GCA_035533735.1 Bacteroidia bacterium | reverse complement strand
AATAGCGGACGCGTATCATATCCCATCACATAAGGCAACGGAATATGACTGGCAGAAGGTAATAAATCTGCCATATAAACAATTGTTTTTCCTTTGTATTTAATATGCGGAATCATCATTGCATCTGTGTGTCCGCGTGCATATATCACCGAAAAATTGGAGAATAATTCGCCTTCTTTTTCTACCATTTTTAATTGTCCACTTTCCTGAATGGGTAAAATATTTTCTTTCAAAAAACTCGCTTTTTCGCGCGGATTTGGTTTGGTTGCCCATTCCCAATGTTCCGCATTACTCCAATAAGTGGCATTTTTAAAACTTGTTTCTAAACCAGTTTTATTTTTATTATAACGAATACTTCCGCCACAATGATCGAAATGCAAATGAGTCAGAAACATATCCGTAATATCATCGCTCGAAAAATTATTTTTTTGTAATGATTTTTCAAGTGTATCGTTTCCGCTCAAATAAAAATGTCGGAAAAAATTTTCGTCTTGTTTATTGCCGATTCCGTTGTCGATTAAAATTAATTTATTTCCGTCTTCCACAAGCAAACAACGCATTGCCCAAGTACACATATTGTTTTCGTCAGCCGGATTTGTTTTCTTCCACAACGATTTTGGAACAACGCCAAACATTGCGCCTCCGTCTAATTTAAAAAGTCCAGTATTGATTACATGTAGTTTCATAATGTGTTTTTCTAAAAAATTACAAACTAAATAATTGTTTTTGCTCGCCTAAACTACCTTTTTTTTCATGATGAAGCAACCATTCTTTTCGCCACAAACCACCTGCGTAACCAGTCATTTTTCCGTTGGTTCCAACTACGCGATGACAAGGAACTATAATTGAAATAGGATTTTTACCATTGGCATTTCCAACCGCACGCGTAGCATTTTTATCTCCTAAAGCGATGGCGATATCTAAGTAAGAAACCGTTTTTCCAAAAGGAATTTCACTCAATTTTTGCCAAACATTTTTTTGAAAATCGGTTCCTTCAGGATTTATTTTTACATCAAAAACAGTTCGCTTTCCATTCAAATAGTCAGTTATTTGAAGAACTGCCTTTTTTAAAGTCGGATGAACGTTAGTATTTTTTTCTTCATTTTCTTCCACAAAAATTAACGAAGAAATTCCGTTTTCATTTCCCTTAATTTCTATCCAGCCAATGGGAGAATGAATATATGCAACGTGAATAGGCATTTTGAAAAATTATTTTTTGACGGAGTCTTTTACTACCCGAAGCTTGGCAATAAAATAATCACTTTATTTTTTTGTTTTCTTCATCTTGGCGATTATCCCAAAATGATATTATTTCAATTTTATTTCCATTAATTTCATAAAAAAGAAGATAGACTTTCATTGAAAGAACGCGAGTGCGCTTATTTGAAGTGAGCCTTCCTATTAGTTCGGCTTTTGAAAGTGTTTCTAATAAATCGGTAACTTCATTCAAAATTTTGAGACTGTATTTTGAATTTCCATTTGTTTCGAAATAAAATTCAAGTACATTTTCAAGTTGAAGTTTTGCAATTTTTGACCAAATTATTTCTTTTTTAGCCATTGCTTCGCCTCTGAAATTACATCTTCGTTTTTATGGAATTTTCCACTTTTAATTTCATTCCTTCCCTTTTCAATAGAAGATTTTTGTTCAGCAGATAATTGATAGAGCGCATGTTCGGAAGAATCAAAAATGGTTTGTAACGCATTAAGAAAATTCAAATCTTTCGAATCCTTTATTCTTGAAATTAAATTCTGTTTTATTTGAGCAGTAGTGTTCATAGTATGAACTTTTATTGGTTTTCTCAAAGGTAAAGAATTATTTATTTTGTTTTTAGGATATTCAAAAAAAATATTTTTAATCTTAGTGATTAAGTATCGAAATACTATTATGTTAAGTTCCTTTCTGAGTTGTATCGCTTGATTTAAAAATTTTGTCTTTGTTGTTGTAAATATAATTTTCACTTTTTTTGAAGTCAGATTTCACATTTTTTGCAAGAAAATTTATCCATTCAGGACTTTTTTCTCCGCGCACATAAGCAAACAAAGCAAGTGCGTATCCCCATTCCATTTGAGATAAATACCCTAATTTACTCCAACTCCAAGAGTCGACACCTCGTCTTGTCTGAAATGCAGCATTTGCATTAAATATTCCAAGTCCGAAAATTACAGTTGTCAAATCAGTTAATGGTTCGTTATTTTTTTCAATTCTTTTTTCACCAAGAAGTTTGATATGAGAAAATTCGTGCGACAAAGTAGCAACCATATCAAGTGGTTCTTTCAATTTTTTTTCTTCAAGTCCAATGTGATATTTATTATCATCTTGTTTTCCCCAATAAAGCCCGCCAGAATATTTTTCTCCTTCCACTTGCTGCATAAAAATTCTGGATGCACCTGTGCCAACTTCTGTTTGTCCTTCTGTATAAATATCAAGTTGAATATCGTTAGGATTAATTTCCATTTGTTCCGCAATAATTTTCATTGTATCAATTGCGGTCTGATGTTCTCCATTATATTTTATGGGAAAATTTGAATGATGTGGAGTTAATATTTTTCTTTTTTTAATGCTATCTTCTCCAAATGAATTAATAAGCCAAAGAGTTGCTCTTTCAATCCATTGACGAGCCTCATCATTTACAGGAAGTTCTTCTTCTTTATTATTTCCGAATAATCCAAACATTTTTCTTCAAATTAATCAATTTTCATTTTTACATTTTTCCATGCTTTTATTTGCCAATTAATTAAGCCGGTGCAAATATGATTTTTATTTTCATCATACACATCTACTGTAAATTCTTTAAAAGCAACTGCTTCTTTTTGTAAAGATTGTAAAATAAATTGTATCTCTTCTGGAGAGATTTTAAATTTTACCATCACATCAGTTTTCGCTTGATAATGATACGTCATTTGAATCGTTTTTAAAATGATTCGATATTCTTTTGGAGAAAGAGATAACAGCAAACTGAGTCCGGAAGCATACTCGCAAAGTGTTGCCAGTAAACACGCATGTATTCCTTTAATGTGATTTTGATTGTATCTTTTATTGGCAGCAACAATTGTTAATTCATCGTTTTCGATGCTTTGTATTTTTATTTTATGCGATTTATTAAAAGGCACTTTTTTCAACAAAATAAAATTGAGTAACCACAAGTAAAAACCAGAATGAGCTGCTTTTTTTAAAAGTGTGTTTAATTTATCCATATAATATTTATTTGAAAAATTATTTTTTTGAAGCCACTTATTTATAAGATTGAATTAATACTTCAGTCGGAATTTTTAAATTATGATGAAGCAGCCGAATCATTTCGAGTGTTAATTTTCTTTTTTTGTTTAGTATTTCACTTGCGCGACTTTTAAGTCCGACTACATTTGCTAAATCCGTTTGATTATATCCCATCTGTTTCATCCGAAATTTGATGGCTTCAATCGGATTCGGAAACCCAATCGGAAAATGCTCGTCTTCGTATTTTTCAATCAAAATTCCTAAAATTTCGAGCTCATCTCCTTCGCGCGAATTTCTTTTTGCATCAAATAGAACTTCAAGTCTATCTAAGGCATTTTGATAATCTTTTTTTGTTTTTATAGGTTTTAGTTTCATAATTCTAAATTTTAGTAGCGTCTATTTTATCGTATTCCGAATGTGTGCCTATAAATCGAACCCAAACCATTTGATAATTATAATTTATTTTAACGATGAGGCGATATTTATTTCCTTTAATATTAAAAACAACGCGATTATTTGACAAAAAACTGGCACTTGGATATTCTTTTTTTATTTCTTTCGGATGTTTCCATTCAGCAGCATTTGTTTCTCGAAACCATGATTTTAATTGCTGTTGACAATCGGAATGTTTTTCCCAAAATTCTCGCATTATTTTTTTATTTCATAATTAGCTAATCGAAAAATAATTTT
>DATLTG010000273.1:0-5467 GCA_035533735.1 Bacteroidia bacterium | reverse complement strand
GCTTGGCTAGATGCATTCAAAGCTATTTTAGTACGTTTTGAAACAAATAAAATTCACTGGAAATCATTGAATATATTGGCTTTTACTGTCATTTTACTACGGCAACTTTAAACAACTTCAATAATTACTAAATGATAAAGTATGTACAGAAGCCGAATCAAAATAACGACCTGAATAATTGACAATAATTTCACCTCTTCTGTATCTGCCATCTATACACATACAATTGCTTGTCCCGAAATTAATAGTTAATACATGAGGTGTAACCGATGTATCATTGGTAACTGTAGCACAAGTACTTAATACATTTTCATTTCCTTGTTGTTGTGGACGATAGGTAGTTTGTCCTTTTGCCGCATTATCAGAAATATTGCTGGCATCTTGAGAAAATAAATTTGCTTGCGAGTCGTCAGTACCTGATTCTGTATCGGTATCTTGAGGAGAGGAAGAACTTTTCTTACATCCGATAAAAATAAAGCCTAATATCGCAGCGCCTACTAAGCCTTTAATGATGATTCGTTTCGTTTTCATGTGTATGGTTTTTAATTTTTTTTACTAATTGATGTGTTTTTAATAAGCAGATAGACAAAAAATTTTTACAAAGGTTTAGAACTCGTTAAAATAATTTTTGAAAGCACTAAATTGTATTTTTAAAATGAAATTTAGATGAAGATTTTGCTTTTTTTCTCATTTGCTTTTAAAAAGACGTTAAAACAAAAGATATTTTTGTTATCTTTTTTGTACTTTTGTATCATAAAATTAATCAATAATCTTAAAAACACATAAAATATGTATCCCGAAAATTTAGTTGCACCAATGAAAGCCGAACTTACAAGTGTAGGTTTTGAAGATTTAACAACGCCTGAAGCTGTTGATAATGCTGTAAAAAATGCTGGTACCACGTTAATGGTTATCAATTCTGTTTGCGGATGTGCGGCAGGAGCTGCTCGTCCAGGAATAAAAATGGCAATAAAAAACGACAAAAAACCCGCTCATTTAACAACCGTTTTTGCGGGTTTTGACACCGAAGCAGTTGCTAAAGCCAGACAATTTATGATGCCATATCCACCATCTTCACCTTGTATTGCGTTGTTTAAAGATGGCAAATTGGTTCATTTTGTGGAAAGACATCACATCGAAGGTCGTTCGGCTGAAATGATTGCCGATCATTTAAAAGTAACATTTGACGAATTTTGCTAAATCAAAAATGAATTTTTAATCTTCGTTCTGTTTAAGTACAGTTTCGTTATTGAAAAAACGCTATCTTTGTAACGTATAACTTAATTAAAATCAACAGTCATGCAACACGGTGTTTATTTGGAGTTTCTTAATTTCAGTGGAGGCGAAATATTCGTAGTCCTAATAATTGTTTTACTTTTGTTTGGAGGTCGAAAAGTGCCTGAATTAATGAAAGGACTTGGAAAAGGAATCAAAGAATTTAAAGATGCTTCCAACGGAGTTGATAACGATACTCCTAAAAAAGATTTAGAAAAAAAAGAATAAGCTGACATAACATCTTTGCAAATCAATGGTTTTTAAATCAACTGTTGATTTGTTTTTTATTTATTCTATTTCTCATTTCCTTGAAAACATATTCCTCTTTAGTTGCTATCCAACAAGATTTTTCTGAAGGCAAATTAACTTGCGTTGAGTTGGTTAAAAGCTATCTTTCTCGCATAGAAGAAAAAAAACACTTAAATATTTTTTTGGAAGTTTTTTCCGCAGAAGCGCTTGAAAAAGCTGCTATTATTGACGAGAAAATAAAATCCAAAAAAGCAGGTCGTTTAGCAGGAATGGTAATAGCAATGAAAGATAATATTTGTATCAAAAACCATAAAATTTCTGCTTCCTCAAAAATTCTTGAAAATTTCACATCTTTATATAGTGCAACAGTTGTTGATCGTCTCTTAAACGAAGATGCAATAATTATTGGACGCTGTAATTGCGATGAATTTGCAATGGGCAGTTCCAATGAAAATTCTGCTTTTGGAAATGTATTAAATCCATTAAATGAAAAAAAAGTTCCGGGAGGTTCTTCAGGAGGATCTGCTGCCGCTGTTGCTGCCGATTTATGTTTAGCTGCTTTAGGAACTGATACTGGAGGTTCTATTCGACAACCGGCTTCTTTTTGCGGAGTCGTTGGCTTAAAGCCAACTTACGGAAGAGTTTCCAGACATGGCGCTATTGCTTACGCATCTTCATTCGATCAAATAGGACCAATAACGAAAAATATTCCGGATGCTGCACTTTTACTTGAAATTATTGCTGGAGCAGATGAATTCGACAGCACTGTTTCACACAAAAAAGTAGAAGCCTATTCTAAAAATATTGAAAATAAATCCTTAAAAAAAATAGCTGTTCTAAAGGATTGTATCGAAAAAGATGGCTTGGATCCGGAAATTAAAACGCACATCTATAACCTTATTGAAACATTAAAAAAAGAAGGTCATACTATTGAAATGGTTGATTTTCCGTTTGTAGATTATTTAGTGCCCACTTATTATGTACTTACTACAGCTGAAGCATCTTCAAATTTATCCCGCTATGACGGAATAAATTACGGTTACAGAAGTACAAAAGCAACTGATTTAGAAACTACTTATACTAAATCTCGCAGCGAAGGTTTTGGTAAAGAAGTAAAACGCAGAATTATGTTGGGAACTTTTGTTTTAAGCGCAGGTTATTACGATGCCTATTACGCTCGCGGACAAAAAGTAAGACGAATCATTCACGACAAAACAATTGAAATTTTATCGCAATACGATTTTATTCTATCGCCTTCAACACCTGGAACAGCTTTTGATTTTGGAAAAAATTCAGCAGATCCGATTAAAATGTACTTAGAAGATATTTTTACCGTTCAAGCGAATATAGTTGGAATTCCTGCCATTTCGCTGCCAATTGGAAAACATAGCAATGGAATGCCTTTCGGGATACAATTAATGGGGAAAAAATTTGGAGAAACTGAATTACTCGCTTTTTCAAATCAATTAATGAACATTCATTAGTTTATAACTGTTTTTTTCAATATTGGAATAACACTTTTATTTTACTATACTTGCAAAATTTCGACTTTGAAAACAACTCTTTTGAAGATGGTGCGTATAATTTACAAAATGAAACTTAAACACTGCATATTTTTTACCACTTTTCTCTTTGCACTTGTTGCATCGGCACAAAGTAACGTGCCACAAACTGCTGTTCCTACTACTAAAAAAGACTCTTCTGTTACTACATTTGAAGACGATCCGATTGCTTCTATGTTGGATAGTTTAGCCAACTTACCTTATTTTGAAAAAGCAAAAAAGAAATCAAATCTTCAGAAAAGGATTGTGGGAAAATATCACTTTACTGCAGATTCTATTCCGCAATATGATGATAAAGTATATGCCGAACGTTTAGCAAAATTGGATTATCAATCTCCATTCGATTTATCTTATAATGACGCAGTAAAGCAATACATTTTGCTTTATTCTGTTCGGAAAAGAGAATTGGTTTCGAGAATTATGGCAATGTCGAAATTATATTTTCCGATGTTCGAACAATTACTCGATAAATACAATTTACCTTTGGAATTAAAATACCTCGCAGTAGTGGAATCTGCCTTAAACCCAGACGCCCGTTCACGTACAGGTGCAAGAGGATTGTGGCAATTTATGTACACCACCGGGAAAATGTATAATTTGACCGTTAATTCGTATGTGGACGAACGCAGTGATCCTTATAAATCAACCGTTGCAGCTTGTGAATATTTTCAATATTTATACGACACGTTTGGTGATTGGCAATTAGTATTAGCTGCTTATAATAGTGGACCTGGAACCGTAAGTCGCGCCATTAGACGTTCGGGTGGAAAAATGAACTATTGGGCAATTCGGCCTTATTTGCCCAAAGAAACACAAGGTTATGTACCTGCCTTTATTGCAGTGAATTATGTTTTGAATTATACTGCTGAACACAATATTTTTTCAGATACTCCTAATAAAACTTTTTTTCAAGTAGATACAGTTAAAATAAAACAACAACTTTCTTTTAATCAAATTTCTTCTGTCTTAAAGATTCCTGTTTCTGAAATTGAATTTTTAAATCCCGAATACAAATTAGATGTAATTCCTTACAATCCTGACGGAGAAGAATATAGTTTGTGTTTACCAAAAGAAGAAATAGGTACTTTTATCACGAATGAAACAGCCATTTATAATTATTTGAAAGCTGATACTACTACCAGTCAGGAAATATTGGCAATGCAAGCTTCACAGCCAGTAATGAAAATACATAAAGTAAGAAGAGGAGAACACTTAAGCACAATTGCAAGTAGATATAAATGCAGTGTGCGCGACTTAAAAGAATGGAATCATTTGCATTCATATAGAATTTATGTGGGCGAACGTTTAACAGTTTATATTTCTCCCGAAAGTGCTAAAGAAAAAGAAAGCTACGCCTCAAACAAAAAAGAACAACGAAAAGCTTCAAAAATTAATTCAGGATATTACGTTATACAAAATGGAGATACCCTTTGGGATATTGCCAAATCACACGGAATTAGCGTTAAAAAACTCGCAGAAATGAACAATATCAGTGAACACGAAACACTGAGAAAAGGAGAAAAATTAATTGTCGCAATGTCTGGCAAATAATTTTCCCTATTAAAAAAATATACAATCTTCTTTTTTTCGACAAACAAAATTTCTTTATTTGTGCGTAAAATTGTTCCCAAAATAATGGGTAAATTTGTCGCAAAAATTTTTAAAAAATGGCAAAAAAGAAAAGTGAATTTGATGACGCCCCAAAAGTAAAAATCAATAAAAAAAATCTTAAAAACGCAGCTCGAATACTTGTTTATTTTAAACCTTTCCGAAAAAAATATTATTTAGGATTGGTGTTTTTATTATTGACAAGTTTAACAGCATTACTTTTTCCTATGTTGTTAGGAAGATTAGTAGATTCGGCAAAAGCTGCATTTATTTCAAACATAAACAGAAGCGCCCTTTTTCTATTAATCCTTTTCGGAGCTCAAGCTGTTTTTTCCTTTTTCAGAGTTTACTTGTTTGTTTATGTTACCGAAAATACGCTTGCCTTATTGCGCCAAGCAACTTACACGCATTTGATAAAATTGCCAATGAATTATTTTTCACAACACCGCGTTGGCGAATTAAACAGTCGAATTTCGTCAGATATTACCATGCTTCAAGACACCTTTACAACAACCGTTGCAGAGTTTTTACGTCAGCTAATTATGATAGTTGGCGGAATTGCATTTTTGGCATACACATCTTTTAAATTAACATTGGTAATGCTTGCCATTGTTCCCGTAGTAGCCGTTTTGGCTGTTTTTTTCGGAAGATATATTCGTAAAATGTCGAAAGAAACACAAGACGAAGTGGCTGCTTCTAATACTATTGTTGAAGAAACGATGCAAGGCATTGCCAATGTTAAAGCTTTTGCTAATGAATTTTTTGAAATTGGA
>DATLTG010000272.1:0-7323 GCA_035533735.1 Bacteroidia bacterium | reverse complement strand
TTTTTGCTGATCATTTAATTTATTAAGTGCTTTTTGTTGTTGCTTTAGCTGTTCATCAATGGCTTCTTTTGTTATTTTAACCGCAAAATCATGCACTATTTTTTCGGCAATTTTATACTTGTCCGGTTGTGCACCAGATGAAAGATACGCGCCACCGAGGTCGAAAGCGACCATAAATTTTATTTCACCATTTTTTTTATCTACACATTTTTCATAAATATCAATTGTATTATTTCCCATTTCTTTGATGGTTGCATTATCCGCAAAAAGTCCATCTTTGGAAGAAACTTTTGCTCCATAATCTTTCATCATAGATTTCCATTCGTGCTCAATATCTTTAATAGTTGCACCATATATAGAAACTTCTAAGGTATTATTTGTTCCGTTTCCGATTTTTTCATCGGCTTCATTTACTTTTATTTTTTGTGCAAAAGAAGTAAGAACACTGGCAAGAGCAATTGTAGTAAGTAGTATTTTTTTCATAGTGTTATGTTTTAAGTTAAAACTAATTAGAAACTAACAGCAAGATAAAAAGAAATTTGGAAACTTAAATAATTTGTAAAAAAATAATTTATTCTATTTCCGTAACACCGCCTGAGATAATGAATTTCATAACATCAGCAGCTGATGCTTCTAAAGGAGTTACACTTTCTTTAGGAACGATAATTACTCTTCCAGAAAACGCATACGAAAAAGGTGTATAAACAGCCACTTTTCCTTCCGCAATACCTAATTCGGTCAAACTATCTTGAGTAATAAATCCTAATTGTTGAACATTCGCCTCGCGATTTGTTATCACTAAAACCGGACGATTAAAACGTTTTTTCTTGCCTACAAATGCAGATATAAAATCTTTTATTGATGAATAAATAATTTTTACAAGCGGTGCTTTTTCAATTAAATGTTCGAAAACAGTAAATAAGGATGTAAAGAATATAGACGAACCCAACATCCCAACCAAAAAAATCAGAATAATTAAAATCGACAATACAATAAATGGATCAACGTATGGATTCACAATAATTCCAAATGCGCCTAATAATGATCCGACAAATAAAAATATTTTGAAAATTATTGCAGCGGTTATTGCCACTGGAACTGTTATTAATAAGCCTTGTATAAAATAACGTGTAAATGATTTCATGTTTGGTATGATTTTAGTTAGCGAAGCAAAAGTACAGATTTCTTCGCTCCTATTTTTTTAGAAAAAATCTGCTTTAATTAAAGTGTTTTAAACAAGTAATGTCAAAAAAATAATTTTTCAGGAGGAATCAAATCATGAAAAAAATGATTATAACATTTTCGATAAGCCTGTTATTACTACTATTTAACAGCAATAATGCACAAGCACAATTTGTACGTGTTCGCCACTTTCATTCGGTTGAAAGAATTCGACCTATTTGTCGCGCCACTCAACTTGTTTGGATTTCAGGATATTGGAGATGGGACGGTTATTTCGGTCGCTACTTTTGGATACCTGGAAGATGGATTGAAAGACCAAGAATTTGGATAAGTTACTGAGTTTTTGGGCTTCGTAAAAATTATTTTACCAAACGAAAAAGTATTGGTTTACTCGGACTTGCATCGTTTTCGAAACTGGCAATTTGTAAATTCAATAAAAATTCTCCGTCTAAAACGGAATTGGGAACGTAAATTAATTCAGTTATTGTCCTTTGCTTTTGGGTGTTTTTGGGATACTCCCAAAAAGCGTGATGTGCTAACAATTTACCATCATCATTTTCTTTATCTACAGAAGGAAGGTCAATTAACAAATGTTCAATTCCTTTATTTACAATGTATTCAGCCGCTTCGTGATGTAAATAAGGCGGATTGGTATTAGAATATTGACAATTAATTTTAGAAGGTGAGTTATCTAAAGTCCTTATTATAATTGCTTCCGGACGGTTTTCGCCTAAACAATTTTCGATGTGCTTTTTGGTAATTATTTTATCTCCATTCGGTAATTCATCCGGTAAAATAGTAACGACTTGTGCGATGAAAAAATATTTTTTCAAACATTGATTAATACTGTAAAACTCTTTACTGATATGTCCTACACATTCGGTATGCGTTCCGTTTCCGTGAGGATTAAAAAATATATTTCTGAAATTAACCGAACCTCCTTGATTAACATCACCAATCCAATTTTCGGTTTTAACTGGTTCTATTTTAACAGGTGGAACGTACCAAGCATTTACATTTTCTATTCCGGCTCGCAACGGAATCGAAATATCAATGGGTTGCGACAAATCTGTTTTGTAATTTTTCCCTTTGTGTTGAATGGTTGTAAACATATTTTTTAATTTACACTGAATAATTCCGAAGCAATTTTATCGGCAAGCAATTTTCCTTTATCGCTTAAAAATAATTTATTTTCGTTTAAAATTAAGTCTTTTGATTGAATATATTTTTCGGATTCGCTTTTACAATAATCAGAATAATTGTTTCCAAACTTTTGGTTGATATAACTCAAGTCTGTTCCCCACATTGTTCTCAAACTCGTCATAATGTATTCATTGTAATTTTTTTCAATGGATAATTCTTCTTTTTCAAAAGCCAATTGATCTGCCAATAAGGCTTGTAAATAAAGCGCATTATTAGCGATATTCCATTGTCGGCTGTTTCCATTATACGAATGCGCTGAAGGACCAAAACCCACATATTTTTCTTTCAACCAGTAATTGCTGTTGTGTTTTGAAAAATAATTTTCGGTGCAAAAATTAGAAATTTCGTATTGAACAAAATTATTTTTTTTCATCTCTTCTAACATTATTTCGAACTGATCAGCCGATTGATGTTCATCTACATTTTTAATTTTATTTTTTTTAATTGCTTGTGCTAATGCTGTTTTCGGCTCAACAGTTAAACAATAAGCAGAAATATGTTTTACTTCTAAATCAAAAGCCTGTTGCAAATTTTTTTTCCAATTTTCATTCGTTAAATTTTGAATTCCATAAATTAAATCTATCGAAATATTTTCAAAACCAGCATCTTGCAATCCTTTCACAGAAGCAATGGCTTCGTTGGAAGAATGAGCGCGATTCATAAATTTTAAATCTGCATCAAAAAAACTTTGTATTCCGATGCTAAAACGATTGAAAAAACTATTTTTAAATGATTTAATTTTAGCCGAAGTCAAATCGTCTGGATTGGCTTCTATTGTTATTTCTGCATCATTTAAAACAACAAAATGTTTTTGAATTTCATCAAAAATAAAACTCAATTCATCTACGGAAAGTAACGAAGGCGTTCCTCCTCCAAAATAAACGGTAGCTATTTTTTCGTTTTCTAAATAATTTTTTTGCAATCGAATTTCATTTTTCAAGGCATTCAAAAAATTATTTTTCTGATTCAAGGAAGTAGAAAAATGAAAATCGCAATAATTACAAGCTTGTTTACAAAACGGAATATGAATGTAAATACCTGCCATTATTATTTTTTTAATGTAATTCGAAATGTTGTTCCTTTGTCGGGTTCGGAGTGTTTTACAATAATTTTTCCGGAATGATAATTTTCGATAATGCGCTTAACCAAAGAAAGTCCGAGTCCCCAACCACGTTTTTTAGTTGTATAACCAGGTTCAAAAACGGTTTTAAAATTTGATTTCGGAATGCCTTTTCCAGTATCCGTAATGTCAATAAAAACTTGTTTTTCCTGATCGTCAAAAGCAACTGTTATCGAGCCTTTTCCATTCATAGAATCAACAGCATTTTTACATAAATTTTCAATTACCCATTCGAAAAGTGGTACATTAATAGCAGCAAAAACAGGAGTTTTATGATCTGCTAAAAGTATAAATTGGACATTTTTAGAGGTACGAGTTTTTATATATTCAATTGCTTTTTCGGTAACTTCCACTAAATTTTCAACTTGCAAAATAGGCAATGATCCAATTTTTGAAAAGCGTTCGGTAATGGTTTCTAAACGTTTAATATCCTGTTCTACTTGTAGTAACATTTCATCGTCTAAGTTTTTCAATTTCAAATATTCCACCCAAGCAATTAACGATGAAAGTGGCGTTCCGAGCTGATGTGCGGTTTCTTTCGACATCCCCACCCAAACTTGATTTTGCTCAATACTACGCGATGTGCTGAATAATGTGTAGGCAATAATTAAAAATAATCCGATGATTAAAAATTGGATATATGGATAATATTTTAATTGTGTGAGGATAAATGAATCTTGATAAAAAATATAATCTTTGCCTTGTTCTCCTAAATCAATTTCAATTGGTGTATGCTGAGAAGACATGATACCAATAGTTTTGGCAAGAAATGCTTTGTTTTTAAGTTTTAGAGAATCAATATTTCCAGAAGCAACTAAATTTTGTTTGGTTGAATCGGTAAAAATAACAGGTACCGAAGCTGAGTTTACAGCCACTTCCGAAATAAAGGATTTTATCAAATCATCCAACACATTTTTAAGCTGACTAAATAATTTCGAATCCTTGTAATACAAATAATTCTTTTGTCCGTTAGCAATAGCAATTTCAATCGGTTCGTGTTGCGCACGCATTTCTGCTAATTGCTTTCGCAGATAAGTGGAATCATTTTGTTTGAGTGAATCTAAATTTCTATCAGAAATAATTTTTCCTTTTTCATCTGTCAAAATAACCGGAACAGTTTGGTTGTTTTTTATCACTTCAAAAATAAAACTTACATCGCCCGAATTAAAATCAGGATTTGCTAATTCTCTTGTTCCTTGTGCCCATAACTCAACCTGTCCGCGTTCTTCATTGGTTATTTTTTTAAATAAATCGTTCGTGTATTTTACCAAACTTGCTTTGCGCTGAATGGCATCTGCCCAAAGTTTTACTTTGGTACGTTCATCTTTTGCAATTTTATGAACTAATGTGTTTGTGTACCACAGCGAAAATCCAATTATGACAAGAGCTGCCATAAATAAAAATAATTTCCATCGCTGTTTTTTTGAATAAATATTCACGAAAATATTTTTTTTGAAAACGATTATTTCAGTCGTTCCAGAATTTCAGGTATTCTTCTGATAAGCCCCATCTCTCGCATTTTTCCGCGTGCTTCACCTGCCGGAGATCCAAAATAAGTTTTGCCAGCTTCTAAACTATCAGCCACACCCGACTGTGCCAAAACAATAGCACCTTTGCCAATTATTACATCGCTTTTAATTCCCACTTGTCCCCATAAAGTAACATTATCTTCAATCGTAACAACGCCTGCAACACCTACACCTGATGCAAATAAACACATTTTTCCTACAACAGTATCGTGCCCAATCTGAATTTGATTATCTATTTTTGTCCCTTCTCCAATAACCGTATCGCCCGAAACGCCTTTATCAATAGTGCAGCAAGCACCAATTTCCACATTATCGTGAATAACAACTCGTCCGCATGAAATCATTTTGTCAAATTTTTCGGGACGTTTTTTATAATAAAAAGCGTGTCCGCCAATTACTGAATTTGAATGAATAATAACATTGTTTCCAATCACACAATTATCATAAATTACAACGTTTGGATGAAGTACACAATTGTCGCCAACTGTTACATTATTTCCCAAAAAAACGCCTGGCATCAGAACGGAATTTATCCCCACTTTTGCGGAATCGCTGATGGGTTTTAAAGAATATTTTTCGGGTTGAAAATGATTGACTAAGCGGTTATAATCTCGAAAAGGATCATCTGAAAAAATTAATGCTTTGCCTTCCGGACAAGCAACTTTTTGATTGATGATAATTGTATCCGCTTTTGATTTCAGAGCTTTGTCGTAATATTTAGGATGATCCACAAAAACAATATCTCCGGTTTCTACTTTGTGAATTTCATTCATTCCACTTACAATATGTTCTGGATTGCCTTCAAATTCGGCTTGAATAAGTGCTGCAATTTCTTTTAATTTTTGGGGAGGATTTATTTTCATCTGAAAATTATTTTTTCAATTTCGTGTACTATGCGATTTTATATCGCCTAAATCAAGAAGATTCAAAGGTACATTTATTTGAGAATTTTGTTAAATATTTTTTCGCGATAATATCGTACTATAAAAGCGATAAAAAAGTCGTTATCATTTATCAATCTTTTCTTTTGATATCCGCGCCAATGGCATTTAAACGAACATCAATATTTTGATAACCCCTGTCAATTTGTTCGATATTATGGATGGTACTTTTGCCTTCTGCAGATAATGCGGCAATCAATAAAGCTACACCAGCTCTAATATCAGGCGATGTCATGGAAATTCCTTTCAATAAATTTTGTCGGTTTAAACCGATAACAGTTGCTCTGTGCGGATCACAAAGAATAATTTGCGCGCCCATATCAATAAGTTTATCTACAAAAAACAAACGGCTTTCAAACATTTTTTGATGAATAAGAACCGTTCCTTTTGCTTGTGTGGCAACAACCAAAACAATACTCAATAAATCTGGAGTAAGTCCGGGCCATATTGCATCTGCAATGGTTAAAATAGAGCCATCAATAAACGTATCAATTTCATAATTTTCTTGCGAAGGAATAAAAATATCATCGCCTCTGCGTTCCAATTTTATTCCTAATCTTTGAAAAACATCCGGAATAATTCCGAGCGCATCGTAAGCTACATTTTTAATCGTAATTTCTGATTTTGTCATAGCAGCTAAGCCAATAAAACTGCCTATTTCAATCATATCCGGCAACAAACGATGTTCGCAACCTTTCAAATTTTTTACACCTTCGATAGTTAATAAATTAGAACCAACGCCCGAAATTTTTGCGCCCATACTATTCAGCATTTTACACAATTGTTGAATATAAGGTTCGCAAGCGGCATTGTAAATTGTGGTAATTCCTTTTGCCATTACAGCCGCCATAATAATATTGGCAGTTCCGGTAACAGACGCTTCATCCAGCAACATATAGCAACCTTTTAAATCGGAAGCTTCTACTTTATAAAATTCAGCTTTAGAATCATAAATAAATTTCGCGCCTAATTTTTCAAATCCAATAAAATGGGTATCTAATCTTCTGCGACCAATTTTATCTCCACCCGGTCGCGGAATATAACCTCTTCCAAATCGCGAAAGCAACGGACCAACAATCATGATTGAACCTCTGAGTGCAGCTCCTTTCTTTTTAAATTCGGGAGAATTTAAAAATTCAATGTTTACATTATCGGCTTGAAAAGTAAAGGTTTCGTGAGCGGTATTTTCCACTTTTACGCCTAAATCTTTCAGTAAATCAATCAGTTTATTTACATCAACAATATTGGGAATGTTGCTGATAGTAACTTTTTCTGGAGTAAGTAAAACAGCGCATAAAACTTGCAACGCTTCATTTTTAGCACCTTGAGGAATTAATTCACCTTTTAA
>DATLTG010000271.1:0-4061 GCA_035533735.1 Bacteroidia bacterium | reverse complement strand
AAAATTCTTGAAAATGCACATAATCCTAAAAAATTAAGTGCGATATATAATAATATTGCTGTTGTTTATTTGGAGTTGCATCAATATAAAGATGCTGAAAATTATTTTAATAAATCGCTTAAAATAGATGAAACACTTGCCGATAGTATCGGAATTGCGGAGTCGTTTAATAATATTGCAACCGTTTATCAATCTAAATTGAAATTCGATACGGCACTTATTTATAATCTCAAGGCGCTTCGTATTCGTGAATTGATAAAAGATAAACAAGGACTTCCTTCCACTTTAACAAATATTGGAATCGTTTATATGAACACAAAAAATTATGTGAATTCAAATAAATATTTAATTAAAGGATTGCAATTTTATAAAGAAAATGCCGACAGTATGGGTGTTGCGCTTGCTTATGCTAATTTGGGTGATTTGAATGAAAGTGAAAAATTTTATACAAACTCTATTGCCTATTACGATAGTAGTGTAACCATTAGCAAAAAAAATAAATACCTCGATTATTTAAGTTATAACTACGAACATCTTTCATCAGTTTGCTCAGAAATGAAAAATTTTGAAAAGGCACTCGATTATCATAAACTTTTTATGGATATTAAAGATACCATTTTTAATAAAGATAATGCGCAACAATTGGCAGAAATGGAGACGAAATATAAAACTGAAAAAAAAGAAAAAGAACTTATTAAAAGTCAAGCTGAATCGGAGAAACAAGCCAATTTAAAAAATATATTTATCATCGGATTTATATTGATGATTGGATTAACTTTTTTTATATTTAAAAATTATCGCGAAAAACAAAAAGCCAATGAAATTATTACGGCACAAAAAATAGAAGTAGAACATCAAAAAACGATAGTAGAAGAAAAAAATAAAGACATTACCGATAGTATTTATTATGCACGCAGAATTCAACGCGCATTGCTGACATCCGAGACATACTTGAAAAAAAATTTACCGGATTATTTTATTTTATATCAACCAAAAGACATTGTAAGTGGAGATTTTTATTGGGCTTTAAATACCGAAAATAATTTTTTTATAGCAACTGCCGATTGTACTGGACACGGAGTTCCTGGCGCATTTATGAGTATGCTTGGCATCAATTTTTTGAGTGAAATTATTATCGAAAAAAAGATGTTGGAGCCGAATAAAATTATGAATGAATTACGTCAGAATATTATACATGCGCTAAATCCGGAAGATACGCAAGAGGAAGCAAAAGATGGAATGGATATGGTTTTATGTGCTTTCGATTTTAAGAATAAAAAATTAAAAGTGGCAACCGCTAATAATCCTGTTTGGATTATCCGAAAGAATGAAAATGAAACTCCTTTTATTGAAGAAATAAAACCGGATAAATTTCCTGTTGGAAAACATGATCAGGACAATGTTTCTTTTACAGCTCATGAAATTTCATTGAGCAAAGGTGATATTATTTATACATTTACGGATGGTTATGCGGATCAATTTGGTGGACCAAAAGGCAAAAAATTTAAGTACAAACCACTGCAAGAATTATTACTTGCTAATTGCCATAAATCAATGGAAGAACAACAAAAAATAATTCATGAAACACTTGTTGATTGGAAAGGAAATTTAGAGCAAGTAGATGATATTTTACTTATCGGAATTAAAGTGTAGAATCAGATTTTCTTTTTGTATAAAGGTACAGTTGAACAAGGTTCTCCGTACATAATACTTTTGGCGATAGGTCGTAAAAGCCGCGTTAATTCAACATAAGCAGAAACTGGAACAGCAACTTTACTACAACCTTTTATAACTACGCGTTGTTCGGAAAATGGATGAATATCTAATTTATCTAAACTTTCTTGAAACAAAATTATTTCCAAATTCTCAATTGTTCCGAAAAATATTTTTTTTGCGAAAGGTTCTAAAGCCACTGTTAACAACATATACGCCCAAGTGGGAACAATAGCATCAGAGGAACAAATAATAGCAACAAATTTATCTTTGTACAAACTCCAATTTTCATTTTTAACAAATTCCCGAAAATCTTTTTCGCGTAAAATAAGTTCTTGAAACAAGTGATTTTTCATATCGAAAACAACACGATCGCCCTTTTGGTAAAGGTCTTCCAGATTAATTTCCATTAATCCACTTTGCGAAACTTTATTAATTATTGGTTCCATTTTCGTTTACATAAATCCTAATTCCAATTGCGCTACTTCACTCATCATTTCTTTTTCCCAAGGTGGTTCAAATGTTAGTTCCACTTTTACAAGTCTTACTCCTTCTACTTCTCCGAGTTTGCTTTGCACATCGGGAGGCAAGGTTTCAGCTACCGGACAAGATGGAGAAGTAAGTGTCATTTTTAAAATTACATCGTTTTCCGAATTTATTTTTATTTCATAAATCAATCCTAATTCCCAAATATCAACGGGAATTTCTGGATCATAACACGTTTTGAGCATATCAATAACTTTTTGCGCAAGCTCGGTATTTTCGGAAATAATTATTGCGGGCATTTTATTTGTTTTTAATTTCTACTTGATAGATAATTTATTTTTGTAAACAAGCGCGTCTAATTTCATTTGTTTAATCATACTCAACAAACCGTTGCTGCGCGTTTGCGACAAATGTTGTTGTAAACCAATTTTAGAAATAAATTCCATTTTTGCATCTAAAATTTCTTTTGGTGTGTGATTCGACAAAACGCGGATAATTAATGCTACCAATCCTTTTGTAATAATTGCATCGCTGTCTGCTGAAAAAATTATTTTTTCGTCAGCTAATTCGGAATGCAACCAAACTTTACTTTGGCAACCTTTTATCAAACGGTTATCTGTTTTAAATTCGGCATTTATTAATGGCAACGATTTTCCTAATTCGATGATGTGTTCGTATTTTCCCATCCAATCATCAAACAATTCAAACTCTCCAATTATTTCTTGTTCTGTTTCAGTTATGTTCATTTTAATTCAAAATCATTATAATCATATTTTACATTCAACTGTTTATACAAAGCACTATTTATAATGGCTTTATACAAATTCAGTGGTTCGGTATTTAATACTTTAGAATTTTCTATTTCTGAATACGGAATCCAAATTAGCTTATCAGATTTTTGATTACCCGAAACATCATCGTAACAAACACAATCTATTCCGATTGCACCTATTTTTCTAGAAATATTTATTGCAGGAGAAAATTCATTCGGTTTCTTTTGTAGAACATTAAATGTCCATTTTTCTTTTATCACTATATATGAATGCAAAGAGATTCTTATTATAAAATTAAATCTCTCTACTTTTCCATTTACAATATTAGGACAAGTAAAATAATTATTTTCTAATTCATATTTCGTTAATGATTGTTTACAATTAGGATCTTTAAATGCCACTATTTTCCCATCTCTAACTGACTTCGATAATATAGAAGTCCAATAAGATATTGGCATAATAGTTAATGAATCAGCATCTTTAAAATTAATAGTTCGGAATGTAAAATTTTTATTTATCAGTGAATCTGTAGTAGAAACATAGTTTAAAAATTCATTTTCGATAAGACGGTATAATCGCTTTGTTTCTGAAGCTGAAAGAAATTTATCATATTCACTTAATGGAACTGCAAATAAGGGTTTATTAATAGTCGAAGTTATTTTAATAGGAGAATGATAAACGTTGTAATAATAGAGACTCGAAAAACCAAGTATTTTCGCATTGGTAAGTGTAGAATCCCAGTTAATAACAATTTTATATTTATTGGTTTTTAATTTTGGCATTTTGTTAAAAGACCTATATGACAATTCATTTGATGTAATTGGCAAATAAAAATCATCTATCGGATAAAATGCATTGTTATAAAGCACAATAGCATTTGTATCTTGTTTTTTTCCTTTGTATTTTTTGTAAAAAGCAGTCATTTCATCAACTCTGTTCATTAATTTTGTTTCCACAGTATCTAAAAAACGGAGTTCAGAAGTATCTTGTATATCAATAATAATTTTACTTGTTTGTGCATTTATTTTTAATACAAACGACAAGAAAAAGATTCCGCAAAAAATAAGTTTTTTCATGCGTTTTTATTTT
>DATLTG010000270.1:0-3556 GCA_035533735.1 Bacteroidia bacterium | reverse complement strand
ATAACTAATTATTTATCAAGAAAATAGAAAAAAAATTTCAACTCACAAATTCAAATCGTTGCAGGCGCTAAAATCGCTGAAACTCAATAATTACAATAATTTCAAAGAACTTATATTTGTAACGTCAAAACGCTAATGATTTTTTTTAAGAATTATTTTTCAAAAGAGAATTTGCATAGCTTCGTGTAAATTTAAAATCAAAAACGATGGAAAAAAATATGATAACTAACGCATTGCAGTTAGATGGCTACAAAATTGTTAAAAATATGGGTGTTGTGCGTGGAATTACTGTTCGCTCTCGAAATGTATTTGCAAATATTGGTGCAAGTTTACAATCTTTAGTAGGTGGAAACATTTCGCTTTACGCACAATTATGCGAAAGAGCGCGTGAAGATGCTTTCGAATTAATGTTGCAACATGCTCAACAAATGGGCGCGAATGCAGTTATTTGTATGCGTTACGATGCCAATGAAGTTGCTCCCGGAATTACCGAAGTACTTGCTTACGGAACTGCTGTAACGGTGGAGAAAAATTAATTTTTTTGGGAACGCTAAAAAATGACAAAACATAACACGTAAATTAAAACAAAAGATGAAATTAATAGGATTTGCATTCGGAATTAGAACTGTAAGAAGTTTTTCTGTTGAAGATAGACTTGGTGCTATTGTAGATGAAATTTTATATTGTCCCGATTCTGAATTTAATGAAAAGATTTTTCCAGAGGTTCGAGAGAATCATAACACAAAACTTTTATTTGATCCTGTAAACCAAAATAAATTCACTATAACTCCTCAAGACTTTGTTTTCGAATACAATACTAAAAATGACTTTAATAATGAGTTTGATAAATATTTGAAGAGTTATGTTTCTGTTTTAACTAAGAAAGTTTTTAAAGAATATAAAATTAAGAATATATCAAGGTTTGGTTTTATTATTAAATCGGAACTTGAAGAAAAAGACACTTTTTTGAAAGAGATTTCTACTATTATTGAAAAACACAAAGGGACTGATGACAGTTTATCTTTAAGATTTAATGTAATTACAAAAAAGCCATTAAAAATGAAAGAGCTTATTACAGAAGATTATGATAATGAAATTGTAACTTATGATAAACCCAAGACAACAAGTCCTTTGACACTTTCTGTAGATTATCAAAAATATTTTAAACCCGAATTAAATATCATTGAAGACGCTACTCAGGACTTTGAAACGTTTTGCCGAAATACGTATAGTGTATTTAAAACAAAATACCTTAAAAAGGAATGAAAAGGCAGAATAATAAAAAAAAGATTAACTATAAAGGACCCTTTCCCAATAATCCAAATTTGGGTTTTCAGACCGTAAAAAAGAGTATGCGTACTGAAATTGATGGACCAACTGTAGATGCTTTTTCAAAAATGGATTCAACAACAGACACAGACAATGATACAAAGGAAGCTCCAAGAAAGACCAAAAGACCAACAAAAGAAAGAAAAAGTAGGAAAACAATTTCAACGGAATTTATACTGGGAATAGTATTTACTGGATTAATAACTATTGGATCTGCTATTGTAGGAGTT
This sequence comes from Bacteroidia bacterium, assembly GCA_035533735.1. Lineage (GTDB taxonomy): Bacteria > Bacteroidota > Bacteroidia > DATLTG01 > DATLTG01 > DATLTG01. The sequence continues at coordinate 1,997 of DATLTG010000270.1, read as the reverse complement.
TTTATATACAATCATAGTAATAGGTTAACATCAATAGAGAGAGATATATTTTACCTTAATAAGGACGCAGATAATCAAAATGTTCAAATGGAAAAAATATCTGACAAAACGAATAAAAATGGCGAAAAAATAGATTTATTAAATCAAAAAATTGACTTGCAATCACAGAAAACTAAATAACTTTAAACTAAAAACTCACAAAAAACTTAATTCAACCTACTTGGCGCAACCAATTCAAATTCGGGGATTTGTGCATAAAATTGAGCTTTATCTAAATCGCGTTCCATTAAATAAGTTCCGCGCATAGTTCCTATTTCGGTTGCTAAATTACAAGCCGATTCGTATTCATATATTTCGTTAGGATAAATTACAGGTTGTTGCCCAATAACGCCTTCGCCTTCTACTTCGCGTTTTTCTCCGGAAGAATCAAAAATATACCAATGTCTGCGTAACAATTTAACGGCAAAATCACTTTTGTTTTCAATAAAAACACGGTATAAAAATAAAAAATAAGGATGTTCGGAATTCGGAAAGCCGTCCATATATTTGGTTTCCACTTTAATTTGTATGCCGTGAGTTACTTCGGTAGCCATTGGTTGAAAAATAATGCGGCAATATTACATAATTGAAAATTAAAATCATAAAAATTCATAATTAAATAATCCACTATCTTTGTAAGCTACAATTCTTTGAGCCGAAATTTTATTTCTGATAATGAAAAAAATATTTTTCTATTTCTTTTTTCTGACACTTTTTTGTTTTCAATCCAAAGCTGCCGAAAAAAATAGTTTTCGAAAATCGTTCATTTTTATTACACAATCAGATTCTGGAAACGAGTATTATAATCCAGATTATATGCGTTATTCGGATCATATTTACAAATCGAATATTCATACCGTTCAGTTGCATGAAAAAAGTTGGAATCTTTCTCCGCCTTTAATGCTGATAAATTCGGAGCAACAATTAGATTTAAGTTTTGATGATTTAGATGGCGATAATAAATCCTATTCTTATACACTCATTCATTGCGATGCCAATTGGCAGCCTTCTAATTTGCATCCGATGGATTATTTGGGAAGTTTTACGCAAGATCAAATTACCGATTATTCTTATTCCTACAATACTATTCAGCGTTACACGCATTACAATTTAATTTTTCCGAATGATAATATGCAACTTACCAAAACCGGAAATTATATTATTGAAGTTTACACAGATAATGATCCCGATAGTTTGGTGCTTACCAAACGTTTTATGGTGTACGATCAAAAAGTAAAAATAAATGCAAAAGTGGATAGACCGATTGATGCGAACGAGGCTTATTTTAAACAAGCAATTAAATTTTCCATTGATTATTCTGGTTATAATATTGCCGATCCTTATGGAAGTTTAACGGTGGTAATTACACAAAATGGTCGTTGGGATAATGAAATAAATAATTTAAAACCGCTGTATTTAAAACAAAATTTTTTGGATTATAATTACGATCAAGACAATCAATTTAATGGCGACAATGAATTTCGACATTTCGATTTACAAAGTTTGCATTATAAAACAGATCGTATTGCTCAACTCGGTACCGATTCGAGTAAACATGATGATGTGTTTCTGACCTATGATGAGCCGCGCAACTTCAAACGCTATTTTGTAGAATCAGATATCAATGGAAATTATTTGATTAAAACCCACGATGGAACCAACAGCGATGTAGAAAGTGAATATGTGAATGTGCATTTTTTTCTTCCTTATGAAGCGCCTTTAACAGACGGGAATTTATATGTTTTTGGAGCATTATCCGAATGGCAATGTCCTAATTATTGTAAAATGATTTACGATTACAGAGCGCATGGATACAAGCTTACGATGTATTTAAAACAAGGTTATTACAATTACGAGTACGTTTATTTAAAAGATGGAACCAACATTGCCGATGCATCATTTATTGAAGGAACTCATTTTGATACTGAAAATGATTATACCATTTATGTTTACAATCG
>DATLTG010000269.1:0-7243 GCA_035533735.1 Bacteroidia bacterium | reverse complement strand
CTTGGTAAGATGTAATTCAATTGATGAAGCCGCAGAACTTGCTAAAGGTTGTCCTGTGTTACAAATTAGAGGCAATGTGGAAGTTAGAACTGTAGTAGCAATGGATGACAACAGCTAATTTAAACCTTAAAACGCTTCTGTATATATACAGAAGCGTTTTAATATATGGAAAATGAAGAATTAATACCGCATCTCTTCAGGACAGAATATAGAAAAATAATTTCTGTCCTTTGCAAACGTTTTGGATTTGACCAAATAGAAATCGCTGAAGACATTGCTAGCGACACTTTTCTAACAGCATCAGAGACTTGGGGATTAAAAGGAGTACCACAAAATCCAACTGCTTGGCTTTACAATGTTGCAAAAAATAAAGCAAAAAATAATTTACGGCACTCCAGTACCTTTAAAAATAAAATCGCTGCGGAATTAAAAAACATTTCGCCTTATTTTCATGAAGAAGAAGTTGATTTATCTCCTCAAAATATTAACGATAGTCAGTTGCAAATGATGTTTGCCATCTGTCATTCTTCCATTTCAACAGAAGCACAAATCGGATTATCACTTCGCATCCTTTGCGGTTTTGGCATTGAAGAAATTGCAGATGCCTTTCTTACAAACAAAGAAACTATTAACAAGCGACTCTTTAGAGCAAAAGAAAAACTAAGAGAAGAAAAAATTAAAATTGAACTTCCAGACTTATCTGAAATTGATAAACGATTAGAAATTGTATTAACGACAATTTATTTATTATTCAATGAGGGTTATTATTCCGTTAGTCAAAATAAAACGCTTCGCAAAGAGTTGTGTCTTGAAGCTATTCGACTCTGCAATATGCTTATTGAAAATCAAAATACCAACAAGCCACAGGTAAATGCTTTACTTTCGATGATGTGTTTTCACGCTTCAAGATTTGATGCACGACAAGATAAAAATGGCAGCCTCATTTTATATGAAAAACAAGATACTAGCCTTTGGAACTATGAATTGATTAATAAAGGTGAATATTTTTTAAACTGTGCTGCAACTGGAAACAAAATTTCAAAATATCATTTAGAATCGGCTATTGCATACTGGCACACACATAAAACAGACACAATAGAAAAATGGGAAAATATTTTACAATTATATAACCAGTTATTGCAAATAGAATATTCGCCAGTAGCCGCACTAAACAGAACTTATGCTCTCTCAAAGGCAAACGGAAAAATGGAAGCAATTATCGAAGCTGAAAAGTTAAACTTAACAGACGATCATTTCTATTTTACATTGCTTGGTGAACTATACACAGACATTGACAATAGAAAAGCGAAACACTATTTTCAAAAAGCACTTTCAAAAGCAAAAACATTGGCAGACAAACAAACTATTCAAAAGAAAATTGACGACATTTGACGTGGGGACAAAACAACTTTGCAAAAGACAGAAGTTCGGGCAGCAGCTAACATGGCAGTAATTAAAAAACTGAATGAGGAAACAATAAACCTCTTGCGTAAGTCATTTTGAGAGTGTAAAAATTAATTGATGGTTCTATTATAAAGAAATATCTCTCTCTTTCGTTTGTTTTCTTTGTCTTAAATGAATTTTCATTTTTTTTCTCTGTTCAACATTAAGCATAATATTAACAAACAATAACAAAATAAAAATTCAGGGGAATGTTATACAATTCAATGATAACAAGCAAAAGATAAACATTAACTAAAGACAAAATTTCCATTTCGCGACTCACTTTTTTAACCATAAAGTGAAGTAAAACGCTATAATCATTGAAAACAAAAGGAATAAGACTTATTTATAAAAACTCAAATTATAAAAATGTAGCTATTTTATAATGTTTTCTAAAATAGTTAAATTATTTAAGTGTTTGTGTCTACGTTTTTTATTGTAGAAAGTTTCGATGTATTCAAAAATAGATAATTCCGCTTCTTGTCTGGTTTGATACGTGTTGTGGTAAACCAACTCTACTTTTAATGTTTTAAAAAAGCTTTCTGCCACAGCATTATCCCAACAATTTCCTTTTCTGCTCATACTTCTTACTATGGTTTTGTTTTTAGTTAATTCATTGACAAACTCTTGGCAAGCATATTGTATTCCTCTGTCGGAATGAAAAAGAAGCTCTTTTTTTTCTTTAACAGGACGATTTATTTTTGCCATATTCAATGCTGCGATGCTTGTTTGCTGTGCGCTCATGGTTGCACTTAGCGCCCAACCAATTACCTTTCTGTCAAATAAATCAATCACCGTTGTTAGATATAACCAACCTTGTTTGGTGCTGACATAAGTAATATCTGATACCCAAACATCATTTTGTTGGTTCACTGTAAAAGCTCGCTGGAGTTTATTTTCTACCACCGGATACTTATGATGAGAGTTCGTTGTTACTTTATATTTTTTTCTGATAATACTTCTCATATTTTCTTTTCGCATTAATTTAGCAACTAATGGCTGCGATACCTTTGTTCCTTCCACATTCAATTCTTTTGTAATTCTTGGGCTGCCATATCGACATTTACTGGAATGGTAAATTCTGTATATTTCTTTTGTTAGCATCCTATTCTGTATTAATCGCTTAGATGGTATTCTATGAAGCCATTTGTAATAGCCGCTTTTGCTTACCTGTAAAACATAACACATCTTTTCAATCGGAAATTCTACTTTATGCGTTTTAATAAAATGGAATCTTACCGCTCGATCTTGGAAAAGATGCTGACCGCCTTTTTTAGAATTTCGTGCTCCAGCTTGATGTTGTACAACTCTCGTTTTAATCGCGATATTTCCTCCGCTTCTGCACTCTTGGGTTTTGTTGCTGACAAATTAAGGCTGCCTGCTTTAAAATCCTTCTTCCACCTTTTTAAGGTTTCTCGGTTTACATTTAACTCTTCGGCTACTCCTATAACAGTGCCTCGAGCATTGCTTAATTCTACAGCTTTAATTTTAAATTCTCGGCTGTAATGGATACGTGTTCTTTTCATTGTGTAAAGTTAAGACGCAGGGGCTTATATTTTTTGTCCACTCAAAAGTACTAACTCCATTATAAACGTGTTCTAATCTAAACGCACAGTAAAACTATTTAGTATATAAGGGGGTAATGTGTTGGGGGAGTAATTGATTATCGTCCGCACAAGTTGAAGAGGCGATTTCTTCACTCAAAATGTCGTCCGCTTGACTTGAAGTGTCAATTTCTTCACTCAAAATGTCGTCCGCGTGAGTTGAAGTGGCGATTCCTTCACTCAAAATGCCTTCCGCGTGAGTTGAAATGTCAATTCCTTCACTCGAACTGTCTTCCGCTTGAGTTGAAGTGGCGATTTCTTCACTCAAAATGTCATCCGCGTGAGTTGAAATGGCGATTCCTTCACTCAAACTGTCTTCCGCGTGAGTTGAAATGGCTGTTTCTTCTCTTCAACGTTAAACTTATTTACTTTTTTTCCTTCATCACCTAATTACCTCATCACTCCATCACCAAAACAATTGCCAATTATCAATTCAAATGCTAATGTATCAAATACATTTTTCCAAAACCTTTGGTAAAATATTGATTGGTTCCAGTTTGCATATTTTGCATTTCGCTACCATTTAAAAGTGTTGTTACACGATATAAATAAACTCCATTGGCAAGACGATCTCCATATTGATCTTTTCCATCCCAAGCATAATCGGTGATGTTAGTGCCGATATGCAACGGTCCTAATTCGGCTTCCGAAATTTCTTTTACAATTTTTCCGGTTATCGTCATAATTTGAATTTCCATATTTTGTGGTAATTCCGATCCTGTAATTGTAAATACAAATCGTGTGGAAGTAGAAAACGGATTTGGATAATTAAGCACGTTGGTAATCATCGGTTTGTTAATCACTTGAAAATCTATTTTATAATTGCTTGTTCCAGATAAATTATTGGAACGATCGGTTGCTTGTACAGATAATTCATACGTTCCATCTAATGGAAAATTTGGCATATAATTTATTTTACAACTATTTTTAGGCAAAACGGCAGGTGTAAAAGTCATAGTAGAACCAAAATAAACACGTTGCGAAACAGCTTGATTTATGTTTCGGATGTAAACCGCAAAATCAGAAGTATCATTTAAAGCCAAAAATTTATTTTCATCTTTCAATCCAATTAAAATATTTGGTTTTGCAGAAACAATATCATCATTAAGAATATGAACGCCATCAAAGGTTACATCCATAATCGGATTAATTTTATCGGTGCCAACAAAAAATCCAACTTTCGCAATGTTGTTAAAATGATATTGTTCCAATCTCGTTTGCGGATGAGCCAAAGGATTTACTTCTATCCACAAACTATTAACTCCCACATAATTTGCTGTTGATACTTTTACGGAAGTAATTAATGTATCGCCTGCCAATAATTTATGCGTCATCTGCGAAGTAAGCGGATGAATAGCATTTCCATTATCCACCACCCAATAAGTAACCAACATACTATCCATATTAAATTCACTAATATTTTGGACAGCTACTTTAAACTTCAACGAATCTCCTTGTTGAATGGTATCGCTGTGAAAACTAAAATATTTATTAGGGTTTATGGCAACTTCAGGTTCAGGTGCATAAAAAACTTGCCATTTATTCATTTGACTGGGAGTGTGATCAACAGAATCTTTCATAAAAGTATTCAGCATCAAATAAGGATATGTATTCGCATTTATAAAAGATAAATTTAAACTGGAAGTGGTAGGAATTATATTATTTCTGACAACCGTTTGAATTCCATTCTGATTGATTCCTATAATGTTTAATCTTACGCTATCTGATGTAGGATTTTCTTCGGCATGTTGCCGCCAAGCTAAGGAATCCCAACGAGCTGAAGGACCAATTAAAGGTCCGGTAATAGTTCCTGAACTATTTGTATTGGTAAGTGTTGTAATAAGTTTTAAAGCAGCATTTGCCGAATCGCCAACTAATTCAATGGAACTGGAAGGACTTCCTTTTTTAGTAAAGAATATAAATGGCAGACTATCGCCAATGGAATGCACATTTGCCATTCCGATATTTTGTAAAGCTGTATAGGCAGAAGGATCAGCAAAGGATTGGCATTTACCTTGAATCCATGAATAAGCTAAAATATAATATCCATTAGGAATAGAATCATTCAACATCGTTGCCATCGCTTTCATCTGGTTCACATCGCTTTGCTGAAATTCAAAAAAATATTCCACACGTGGGCGAGAGGATCCTAAATTATTTATGTTTCCAAAACTGTGGTTAGGATTGTAATTGGTAGGTGGTGAAGTTGTATTATCAATGTAATGTGTACCCCACGGAACTAAAGTTATCGGATCAATAACTACAATCATAATGCCAGGAGTAACTCCATCTCCGCCATAATCTTGTAAATCCAAATCCAATTTATATTCAATTCCATACAATTGAGTATTATTATAATAAGGTGGAATTTGTCCGTAATCATCACACTCTAATGTTTTCCCGGTAGGTGTAAAATCAAATCTTCGAAAAGGACGATTGTATTTAATAAAATTATATCCGTTATTTTTAAATTGAAAATATTGCGCTTGTTCCCAACCTCTTTTTCTGGTTATATATTGAAATGAACTTTCTTGCCAAGGATAATCTCTTGTATCCGCAGTATCGCGTCTAACGCGCCAAAAATAAACAGTGCTGTCTTTGAATAATAGCGGAATTGTTTTTGTTCCAAACATAGAAATCACATTCGCACTCCAATTTTTTTGATACGCATTTACAACGCCTCCTGCACTTGTTACCACTTGCGCTCGTGAAATCGGACTGTTATACATATCGGTTGTATCCAATTGAAAAATATATTTTCTGACAGGAGCAAAAGGATCTCCTGTAGATGCTTTTAAAGTAATAGTATCATTAGGAATTATAGCAAATTGATAGGGATAAACGGGAATAATATCTCCGGAAGTAATTAATAAATTTACTGCTGGATTGTTAATATTTCCATTTCCAACTGTATTGTTTGATTTAGTGATTTCTGTAATTAAATTGGCTGGATCTACTTGCACTTCAAATTTATTTAAACCCGCGCCTTTTGTCAGATTCACAGGCATTGTTACTATAAGTGTATCTTGATAATAAATATTAGGTAACGTTCGTGTATATACTTGCGTTGAATTATCAGAAAAAATACGTGTAACATTGACAGACACAGGCGTATTAATAGCTTTTCCATTATTCGATATAACTACAAAAACTTTAAAAGAATCTATTTGTGTTGTTACATTTTGAGGTGAAAAAAACACGCTGGAATCACTTACCGCATAATCGGGCAACGGAGCAGTATTTACAACAATAGCAGGATCTCCGTGAAGTATCATTTCTAAACAGGTAAAATTTATATAAGGGTCAGAACCCGTTCCTTGAATTGATTTAATTGTACTTTGAATGTTATTTCCAATACTTCCGCCATAATGTTGGTACGAAATATTTTTATATAACTGTGTTGAATAATCGTCTAAAGCGTAACTGACTCCTAATTGTACATCAGCAATAAAACCAATAGATCCTTTTTGAGGAATCAATACAAAACTTTCGCTGGTGCTCGAATAACTTTGTCCGAGTGGTTGAAAAATATCTCCTGCAAAACAGGAATTGGCAATCAACATTGGATATTTTCCAGTATTATTATAAGCAGATGGATCATCAATATTTTGATCAAAATTAGTTCCAGATGCGTGTCCAAAAAAGGTCATAATGGAAACACCTTTATTTATCAGATTGGTAACAGAATCCGAAATAGTAATTTGAATGGGTGCAGATGTTGTTTTCAAAAAAGTATGCACATAGCCGCCAAAATTAGTCCCTTGAATAATGTTTTTATAATTATTCAGATACGCAGCAAACATTGCTTGTTCAGTAGAATTAGAACCGCCACCAAAATGCAAAACTTGTTTTTTCCATAAAGCAGCTGGCGCAGTATTGTATTGTTCTACTTTTGCCAAATATGCTGATACATCACTTGCGCTTGCAGCTGCAAGTCGTCCGGTTGGAATAGCAGGTTGCAAAAAAGTCCCGTTTAAACCCGCAGTAATTAAATTATCTGAAGAAACATTTCCAAAAGATGGCACTAAATTACGATTGTAATTTACTGTGTCTTGTCTGTTTAAATATTGATGAATTCCTTTTCCGATTAAAAATAAATATTTTGGTTTTCCGGGCCATTTGTTAATTGCATAATTGCAAAAATTACGAATAGCCAACTGATCTTGAGCAATACCATAAGCAAATTGATCGTACAA
>DATLTG010000268.1:0-2705 GCA_035533735.1 Bacteroidia bacterium | reverse complement strand
TGAAATCTAAATTATACCTTGCTGCTATTAAAGCGGCTTTAAAAGAACTATCTCAAATTAAAAATATGCAAGAAACTAAATATGCTCATGCGTAACATGAGTTATAAATAAACAGCAAGCAGATAAACTTTCTTTGCCATTAATTAGTAAAGACAATTTAGTTTGATTATTTTCAATATTATCCATTATTATAAGTCATTACCATAGTTTTTAAGCCGAAGCATTTTCAAAATCATATTCCAAATAATCGGTAACTACATTGTAAAGCGTATCGCGCTCAATCGGATGTCTGTCGGCTTGTTTGATGAGTGCTACTAATTCTTTTGTACTCAACTGTGGACTTTGTTCTTCAGCGCCTGCCATCGAATAAATTTTTGTAGAATCGTCAATCGTTCCATCAATATCATTAGCTCCGAAAGCCAAAGATAATTGCGCTGTATTCCTTCCAATCATGGGCCAATAAGATTTTATGTTGGAAATATTATCCATGAAAATGCGCGCCACAGCATAATTTTTTAAATCTTCTATTACACTTACTTCCGGCACGTTCGACATTTGATTGCCTTTATTACGAAATTTTAATGGAATAAATGCATTGAAACCTTTTGTTCGGTCTTGCAAATCACGGATTCTGCTCATGTGATCTACGCGATGTGTATAATTTTCAATATGTCCGTAAAGCATTGTAACATTGGATGGAATTCCGAGTTTATGAGCCGTTTCATGAATTTCGAGCCACACTTCTGAAGAACATTTATCTTCACAAATTTGAGCGCGAATTTCTTCATCAAAAATTTCTGCGCCACCGCCAGGCAAAGAGTTTAAGCCGTTATCTTTCAACAATTGTAAGCCTTCTTTTATGGAAACTTTTGCTTTACGAAACATATAATCTAATTCAACTGCTGTAAAAGCTTTGATGTGAATTTCAGGACGAATTTCTTTTATTTTTTTTAACAAATTCGCGAAATAATGCAATCCCATTTTTGGATGAACTCCGCCAACAACATGGATTTCCGTTACTGGTTTGCCGTTATATCCTTTTACCAAATTTAAAATTTCTTCTTCCGATAATTCCCAACCTTCCGCTTTCTGTTTCGTTAATCTCGAATAGGAACAAAATTTACAATCGAATACACAAATATTGGTGGGTTCCACATGAAAATTGCGATTGAAATAAGTATAATTTCCGTGTTTCTTTTCGCGAATATAATTGGCTAACATTCCCAAATAGGACAAACTCGCTTGCTCATATAATACAATACATTCGTCTTTATTGATGCGTTCTCCTTTGAAAACTTTTTCACCGATATTTTTCAATTCAGTAGATAGGTTTTGCGCGTAAAAAAAATTTTCTGCCAACATATTTTTTCTTTTTTTTATGAAATCGAAGGCAAATTTAGCAACTCTTTTCCAAATTGTTTTCAAATCCGTTATCTTATCCTATTTTTGTGAAGGTTTACGAATTAAAATGCTCCAAGAATTTCAACAATTTATTTCCGAAAAAAAACTTTTTGAGCCTTCTCAAAAAATACTGCTTGCAATAAGCGGAGGCATTGATTCTGTAGCAATGGCTGAACTTTTCTATCGTTCAAAAATTAATTTTTCTATTGCACATTGCAATTTTAAATTGAGAGGAAAAGAATCGGAAGCAGACGAAAAATTTGTGCAGAAATTGGCTGAAAAATATAAGGTGAGCTTTTTTACAAAATCATTCGACACTAAAAAATACGCTTTGAAAAATAAAATTTCTATTCAAATGGCTGCGCGAGAATTGCGTTATCATTGGTTTTCGGAAATCATTATAAAAGAAAAATTTGCAGCCGTTTCTATTGCGCATCATAAAAGCGATGAAGTGGAAACGTTGCTCATAAATTTACTAAGAGGAACAGGAATTGCTGGATTGCACGGCATTTTACCAAAAAATGGTAAGATTATTCGTCCTTTACTATTTGCTACGCGTTCGGAAATTGAGGCTTTTGCAAAAAAAAATAAAATTAAATTCAGAGAAGACAGCAGTAATAAATCTGACAAATATATACGCAATAAAATTCGCCATACTATTATTCCGATTTTAAAAGAAATAAATCCTGCTGCGGAAAATTCGATTGCTGAAAGCATTGAAAAAATTAGTGAAACCGAAATTATTTTTCAAAAACACATTGCTCAAATTAAGAAAAAAGTAAGGATTGAAAAAGAGGGAATTGTCTCTTTTCGATTAACGGAATTAAAAAAAGAAAATCCTTTAAAAATAATTGTTTTCGAGCTTTTAAAGGAATTTAATTTTAATTCGGAAACAGTAAATGAAATTATTGATTCCTTTTCAGCTTCGTCTGGAAAAACTTTTTTTTCTTCCACACATCGTTTGTTGAAAGATAGAGAAACATTGATTGTTGAACCTATTTCGAAAGAAAAAAATAAGACAATTAAAACTTTTATTTCTATTTCAAAAAATAAAAAATCGTACCAATCTGAAAACATAAATTTGTCTTTTTCTAAAATCCCAAATCGTAAATCCAACATCCAAAATCCCTCAAATATTGCTTGTTTGGATTACGATTTATTGCAGTTTCCACTTCAATTAAGAAAATGGAAAAGTGGCGATTATTTTTATCCTTTAGGTATGAAATCGAAAAAAAAATTGAGCGATTACTTTATTGATAAAAAAATATCTATCAGCCAAAAAGAGAAAAGTTATGTGCTGCTTT
>DATLTG010000267.1:0-4234 GCA_035533735.1 Bacteroidia bacterium | reverse complement strand
GAAAAATATTTGCCTGTTTCATTGCTTTCGGATACTTCAAAAACAAACAGTGATATACAATTTATCTATCAAAATATTGGATATAAATACGATGCTGTGCCTGACACATCAGCAAATAAGGGTTCTCATAAAAAAAGTAGCGATACGCATCAAATGGTAAACGGACAAGTAAATACAGATGTAAACTCACAACCTGGTTTTATGAACACCGATATTTTGAACCAGCAATTATTGCCATTCCTTCATAAAAAATACCATACAGATGTTTTTATTTTTATCAACGAATTAGATATAAAACATGTTTTGAAAAGCGATGCAGATATGACTACAAGTCCTGATATTTATGATCGAGAAATGACAGTACAATATTCTATTTTTGATAAATCTGGAAAGGAAATTACAGAAGGAATTTCTTCCACACGTTTCCCGGATTCACTTAATAATCCAAAAAAAATAGAAGGACTTTGTTATCCGAAAATTTGTCGCGCCATATTTAATGATTATCAACGCGCAACAAAAATTCAAGCATCCAAAAAAACAACACCTGATTTACTTCACCAAAAGTGAAATAACATCTGCGTTTGTTAAAAAAATAATCAGAAAAAAGACCAATAAAATATTTATTTAAAAAAAGTATCGTATTCATATTTTTTTATATATTTGCTTTACATAAAATCTACTTCCCATGAAAAAACTAATTTTTGCTGTAGTACTTGTTATAATCGGGACTACTGCTCTTGTACTTAATTCCTGTAAAAAAGCTGCTGCTGATACAGACATTCAATCGCCTATTGATAACAGTATTTGCGATGGAGAATACTCTCGTATGCTGCCTGAAATTAATAGCATTGCTGTAGATCATGCTGGAGGAAATGGCGTTCGTCAAGCTCAATCTACATATCCTACTATTTCTTATCCGGATACTACAGTAAATGCAAGTTTTCCAAGAACTGTAACAATTGATTATGGTCCATTACCTGGAGTTTTAGATACAACAGATGGTAGAACACGTTCTGGATTAATTACCATTGTTTTTTCTAATTATTGGCATGTATATGGAGCAACTGCTACGGTTTCTCTTTCAAATTATTATGTAAATGGAACAAACTTCCAAGGAACGCTGACACTTACACATAATAGCGGAACATCTTATAGTTCCAGTATTTCAAACGGAAAGTGTACTGCAAGTAATTGGGTAATTACTTGGGCGATGAACCGCACAGTTACTATTATTGATACATCTGCTGCTAATCGTACTTATCAATTGACAGGCAGTGAAAATGGCGTGAATAGAAACGGACAATCATACACCGTTGCTATTGAGCCCAACTATCCACTCATAAAAAAAGCAAGTTGTCCTTGGATTAGTTCTGGAAAAATAGATTTAACACCTGCTGGATTATCTACTCGTATTGTAACTTTTGGTGATGGAACAGGAAATTGTTCTTCGCAGGCTTCCGTTTCTATAAATGGAACAACTTATCCTTTTACAATGAAGTAAAATTTGAGAAAAAAAATCGACAATCCTGTATGTATAACAAATTTATATATTTGCTGTGTTTTCAAAATCAACACAGTTAGCAAAGTCGAGAAATTAAGGAGTTTATGATGTTAGACATATATGATTTTTACGATAAAATGGAGCGCAACAATGTTATGCTCTCTTTTAAAGGCGACATAACTGCGGAGTTATTGACTTCCATTTTGCAAATTATGGAATCGAAGTTGGATAATTTACAAGAAGAACCTAAAATCAAAAAAAAGGTCTATAATGTATTGGTAGAATGTTTGCAAAACTTATACCACCATATGGACGATTTAGAACTTCCCGAAATAGAAGCAGGAGAACCTCTTCGTTCCGCTATTTTTATGATAGGAAAAGTAGATAATCAATACAATATTATTACCGGAAATTATATTCGATCTGTTAATGTAGATTCGTTGAAAAAAAGATTGGATGAAATAAATGTACTATCGAAAGAGCAATTAAAAGATTATTACAAGGAAGTGTTAAATAATGGAGAAATGTCGAGCAAAGGTGGTGGCGGATTAGGAATGATTGACATTGCCAGAAAAACCGGACAAAAATTGAACTATAACTTTATGGCTGTTGATGAAAAACATTCATTCTTCAGTTTAAACATTAAAATAGCAAATTAAAAATACCAATTATGGAAACAATTATCATCGAAGGAACACCCAAAACACCAACCATTAATTTTGACATAGACAATGGTTTTTTGGAAATTAAAGGAAGATCAATTCCGGAAAATTCTATAGAGTTTTATAAGCCTTTAGTGGACAATCTTGAAAAATATGCTGCAAAGCCAAAATCCACCACAAAAGTTAATATACAGTTAGAGTATTTCAATACCAGTTCTTCTAAATGTATTTTGGATGTATTTAAAAAATTAGAAGGCATTCATAAATCGGGTAATGAAATTATTATTAATTGGTATTACGAAGAAGATGATGAAGATATGTTGGAAGCTGGAGAAGATTACCAAGCTATTATTAACGTACCATTTAAAATGATTCAAGTAGAAGTATAACGCACTTAATAAGTAAAATTATGGAAAGCCGAAATATTTTTTTCGGCTTTTTTGTTTTATAAATAGCAAAAAAATACTGCCGAATTTTTCGTTCTTTTGTATCGAATAAAATGATTAAAAATAATTTTTTAGAATGAAATTCAATCGCCCATTTTATTTCATTTTGCTGATGACAATAGTTCATTTATCTGCGAAAGCACAATTTATGGACAGTTTACGAACCAGTATTCACAAAAAACCAACTTTCTTTTTTTCATTCGATAGCCATACTTCTTTTATCTCCAATAACGAAGCTGATATTTGGGGATTTGTTTTCGGAGTTACGTTCAACAATAAAATTAATATTGGCGGTGGTTTCAATACATTAAGTACACCTTTTTATAAAAATAAAGTTGTTGTAACGGATGCCAAAACAGATTCCATTATTAGTGAACAATTGTCGTTTAATTATTGGACATATTATTTAGAATATATTTTTTATAACACCAAACATTGGCAGTTCAGTTTTCCTTTGGAAATAGGACTTGGGACTTCGCAATATCAATACAATTATGGGGGAAAATTATTTTCGGATAACCCTCATTTAATTATTCCGATAGAACCTGCTTTTTCTATTACTTATCAATTTAATAAATGGATTGGTTTTGGTACCGAAATCGGATACCGTTTTATGTTGGTGAACAACAATAATATCAAGCAAAATTTTAATTCTCCTACTTACAATTTAGGGCTTCAAATTTATATAATTGAAATTTATAAATCTATTTTTCCGCACAGTAAAATCACTCGAAAGCTCAATGGCTATTCCGATTAGTTTCTCTATTTTTGCAGTAAAGCGTTTTAGCACGAAAAAATGAATCCAAATATAAATCCAGATCCTGAAAATTTGAATGCTGCCGAAAAGGAAGTTGAAAAAGTATTGCGTCCACGCGAATTCACTGATTTTACAGGACAAAACGAAGTAGTAGAAAATTTAAAAATATTTGTACAAGCAGCTAAGCAACGTGGCGAAGCTTTAGATCATATATTATTACACGGTCCTCCAGGATTGGGAAAAACAACATTGGCAAATATTGTTGCAACAGAATTAGGCGTTGGCATAAAAATAACTTCTGGTCCTGTTTTAGACAAACCCGGTGATTTAGCTGGTTTGCTGACCAACTTAGGCGAATTTGATGTGTTGTTTATTGATGAAATCCATCGCTTAAGTCCTATTGTAGAAGAATATTTATATTCAGCAATGGAAGATTATCGTATTGATATAATGATTGACAGCGGACCAAATGCGCGGAGTGTACAAATTAAACTCAATCCCTTTACGTTGGTTGGTGCAACTACGCGTTCAGGATTATTAACAGCTCCTTTACGAGCGCGTTTCGGAATAAATTCGCGTTTAAATTATTACGATGCTGTTTTACTGAAAAAAATTTTAATCCGTTCTGCGGAAATTTTAAATGCTAAAATAACTGATGAGGCTGCTCAAGAAATCGCTCGAAGAAGTCGTGGAACGCCCAGAATTGCAAATGCTTTGTTAAGACGAATTCGTGATTTTGCGCAAATAAAAGGCGATGGAACCATTGATTTAAAAATCACGGATTATGCCCTAAACGCACTTAATGTAGATAAAAATGGATTGGATGAAATGGACATTCGCATCCTTTCTACTTTAATCGACAAATTTA
>DATLTG010000266.1:0-3901 GCA_035533735.1 Bacteroidia bacterium | reverse complement strand
TGGTTCAAAAACAATTCCTTTTTTTATTTCGAAACGCATAATTCCATCGCTTCTTTTGTAAAGAAAAGCGATATCTATTTCCATTTTATCAATAATTTGTAGGTTCTCTGATTCCAATAGTAAAGAGTATGTTTTGAAGCGAAGTTATGAAATCATATTCAATAAAATGAAAAAATATTTTTGAAAAATTATTGTAATAATTCTTTCAATTTATTTACAGAAGATTTATTTTCGGGGAGTTTAATAGAATTAATTACTTGTCTTTTTTCCTTATTTGTCAGATGCCAGCTCAATGAAATATTATCTGCAGGATCATTTTGTAATTGAAAATCTACAAAATCAATATTTCCTTTGTACCACAAACTGGCATATTCTATCATTTCATTTTCATTAAAATCTTGCACATTAAAAAGCGTTCTGTAAAGTGTATTTATGGGTTGAGTAAGTGTTTGAAAAATTGTTTTTGGGGCATTGTCTTGAACAGGAAATTCTTTGTGTTTATCACGAATTTGAATAATAACAATACCACTTGTATTTGTTTCTAACCATTTGCGGAAAGCATATATAAATTTTAAAGTTGGTTCAATACCATAATTATCACGCAAGCCTGCATCCATTACTTCAATTATTGGGTTACTTGGAAGTTGTGTTGCCGGCATTATATAAGGGAAAGTAGCATTCATACGCAAAGCACTTGTAAATTCTAAATTAGCAGCATCTTGTTTTTTGAAAAATTTCGAAAATTCAATGTCTTCTATCAATGGATGATTGGTAAGCGAAGGTTGTATATCGTTATCTGTAAGATAAGAAACAGGTTGTGAAGTAATCAATAATTTTCTACCATCGTTAATAATAGTGGGCGTAAAAATCATCATTGGTATCAATGCTTCTTTTACAGGTATTGTATAATCGCTTAATTTTTTATTGAAAACATTATCGGTGTTTTCATTTAATTTTTTTTCAAAAAAATACGCGCGATCTTTCGGATACGAATAATTACCAATATTAAATTTTTGGAAATTGAAAAATAAATCGTTGGTAGCTATGCTAAAAGCAAGTGGATTTAGAACATCCTTTGAAATATTTACTAAAAAAGAATCGGAATACAAGGTTTGAATTTTATTTTCTTGTTTTTCTAAATACAGTTCTCTCAGGTACGCAGCACCTATCATTCCACCAGATGAGCCAGTTATTAATTCAATGTGTTTCAGTAATTTTCCACCTAAAACACTGTCTGTATATTGTAAGGCGTAAAATGTCCATAAAGAAGAGCGCAAACCACCACCACTTGTGCAAACCATTACAAATTTTGGTTTTTCTTTTTGTCCAAAACTATTTACTGAATTTTTTAAAGCCCATTTATTTAATATTTCAGTAGTGCTGTCAATATCATTGTTTCGCTGTGATTTATCTTTGTCTAATTTATCCAAAACAGCGTTTGTGAGTATGGCTTTTGATGTATTGTAATTCATTCCATAAGCTTTGCAGGACGAATTCGAAAAATCAAAACTGGATGCGTAATTAAGCAGTAATAATGCAATAATAGAAACAGTTACCGACCAACCTCTGAGCCAAGTGTAAAGCGCACTTGTGAGCATTAAAAAAAGTGTAAATAATAAAAAAACACTAGCTCCTGCAGGTATTTGAAGTACGGAAACATTCCGAAATAAGCCTAATAAAAAAAGCGATAAAATAGCCAGAATCTCAAAGAATGCTGCACTTGCTTGGTTTTGTTTAAAAACCTGTATAAGTTTTTCTTTTTCATAATGTTCGTGTCCGCGCGCTAATTTAATTTTGAAAATAGGACTCATATAAGTTTCAACAAACCAATCTCTTTTATTGTCCGCTTTTATAGATGGATTATCATTTTTCCATGCCATATTTTCTTGCAAAACAATGCGGTGACTTTTTCGGATTTTTAATTCAGGATTATGATCATCATAACTACTTAAACCAAACATCTTTTGAATGTCTTTATTGGCAAATTGGAAATACAATATAGAAAGCAGAATAAAAGAAATATTTCCTGTTAAAAATCCAGTTATATGAAGTAACACATCCTTTAATGGTGCTAATTGCGAATGCGTTTGAAATTTGTAAATGGAGATACAATAAACAATAGTAAAAGTTACCGGAATAATAAAATTATTGAAACAGAATTTAAAAAATGGATTTGAAAGGGTAGCTAAAAAAGGAAAACGAAACGCATTCATAATATAGGATGCCATATTAAATGCCATTATAAACCCTCCGCAAGCAAAACCTAATAAAAGGTAAGATCGAAAATCAACTTGCCCTAAATATTCTGGGTCTAAAAAAAGATACGGAACACCATATTTGGCTGCAATAACTTGGGTTATGCATCCAAAAAAAAGTAACCAAAAAAGTATAAGTAATTGATTTTTTTTCAATACAACTAAGAATAGTTGTATCGGAAAGAAGTAAACAATGCGTCTTAGCCACTGATGTTTTTCAAACAAAATTTTCATAATAGAGTGGTGTGGCACTTATATTTAGCCGTTCGTTATACGAAAGTAGTAAAAACTCGGCTACAACATGAACATTATTTTTCGTAAATTAATTTTAGCTTTTCTGTAATTTCTTCAACGGCAGGACAAACAGCCGTATTTTGAAGCGTTAAGTCCAATAATTGATGAAATTTTTTTCTGTCGGTGTGTGGATATTCGCGACAAGCTGTTGGGCGATAATCGTAAACGCTACAATAATTTTCAGCATCCAAAAACGGACAAGGTGCTACGTTTAATACAAAATCTTTGTCTTCATCTATATGTAAATATTTTTCGATAAACTGAGAAGGTTTTATTTTAAAGTATTTTGAAAGGTGCTCTATATCTTTTTGATAAAAAATAGGACTGGTTGTTTTGCAGCAATTGGCGCAAGTTAAGCAATCGGTATGTGCAAAAACTTCGTGATAAATTTTGTGCACCACATCATCTAAATCTTTCGGTTTTTGACGTTTAAGTTTTGAAAAAAATGTTTTTGTCGCCTCTGTAATTTTAGGCATAGAATTTTTTTTTTCTAACATCTTTAACTTTCAAACTTTAAACTTTCAAAACTATCTCTCACACAGATTCTGAATCAAATTCAGCTTACTAATTGATAATGAAGAATTCATAATGTACAATTACTTCAAAAAATATTTTTTCAATCTTTTGTCTAAATACTAAGTACTAATATCTAAATACTAAAACCTAATATCTTTATTTCAAACTTTAAACTTCAATAACTTACATATTCCTGCGATACTGACCACCTACTTCAAAAAGAGCATTGGAAATTTGTCCTAAGGAACAATACTTAGTTACTTCCATTAAGCTCTCAAAAATATTTTTATTTTCAATGGCAATTGTTTGTAAATCTTTTAATAATTCAGGTGTTTTATCAGCTTGTGCTTTTTGTAATTCTTTCAGCATAGTAATTTGATATTCCTTTTCTTCGGTAGTTGCTCGAATCACTTCGGCAGGAATAATTGTTGGTGAACCTTTGGAAGATAAAAAAGTGTTTACACCGATGATAGGGAATTCACCAGTGTGTTTTAAGGTTTCGTAATACAAACTTTCTTCCTGAATTTTTCCGCGTTGATACATCGTTTCCATTGCACCCAGCACGCCACCACGCTCGTTAATTTTATCAAATTCTAACAGCACAGCTTCTTCCACCAAGTCGGTTAATTCTTCAATAATAAAAGAACCTTGCAACGGATTTTCATTTTTAGCCAAACCTAATTCGCGATTAATAATTAACTGAATTGCCATTGCTCTGCGCACCGATTCTTCTGTTGGTGTAGTGATAGCTTCATCGTAAGCGTTGGTGTGTAAGGAATTGCAATTGTCGTAAATCGCATATAATGCTTGCAATGTTGTTCGGAAATCATTGAAAT
>DATLTG010000265.1:0-6223 GCA_035533735.1 Bacteroidia bacterium | reverse complement strand
GATCAGAAGAAGTATAAGCACTGAGGTTTTTAAATGTATTTCCTTTAAAATAAATTCCATGCACTTCGTACATCGTAACAAAGGAATTAAATTTAAAACCTGTAGGCGGAGCGTTGGAAGTAGTAAAATTACAATCGGTAAATTCACTTAAATTACTATTAGAATTGGGTGTGTTATGGTAATACAAAAATGCAGCCGCCCTGTCATTATCAATAAAATTAGCGTTGTTAGCTTTTACCACACCACCTGTATAAGCCCAATTTTGTTCGTCTTCGGAATTATTACGGATAGTAGTTATTCCATGCAAATCCATATCTGAAATAGTTGCTCCGCTTTCTATTGTTACCGTTCCGGTTGAGGTATCATTAAGACTTTGAGGAACATTTGATCTACCCCAAACTTCTATTCCTCCCCACATTGAACTAACACAAGATGGAATGCCCTCAAGCACAGCATTATTTTGAACAATAAGGTGTGCGCCACGTTCCACTACTATTTTGCTTGTAATTCCGGTTTCTGCTTTGTTAGCAAATTGTATATTTGTTCCCGTACCTGTTATAGTTAGCGTAGCACCCGGTTGAACATCCACAACACCTTCTATATACATAGGGCTATTCCATGTTGTGTTAGTAGTTATCATTAAATCAAGCAAATCATTTACAGAAGTAGCTGGTATTTGAGAAATAGCCGTATTAGGGCAAGAAGGATATACCAATTTCATGGCAGAATAATCCTCGTCATTTAATTCATTGTTTCCTCCCAGAATAAATCCACCATCTTGGGTAACCGCAAAACCCCATTGGCAATTTACAGAAGCATTGGGAGGAGCACTTGCATTCGTGCCTTGACTTTGTAAATATTGTTGTTCCCATTGCTTATTCATACTTGCGTCAAACTTGACAATATCTATATTCTCACCCAATACCGTTTTTGAAAGTGTATTATATGCAAGTAGAGAATTGCAACCACACAATTCAGCTGAAGTTAGTGGATCAGGAAAACCCGGTGCTGTATAAGATTTATTTCCAGCAACAGCCAAACCACCATCGGGAGTATTGATGAGCATTGGAAAAAAGTCAACTCCGTCAAACGGTGCTACATTGGTAAGTGCTTGAAGATTTCCATTTGTAGGATCTATTGTTAAAATAGCATCGCTGAAAGACAGAAAACTATCAGCATGATTAGGTGATTTATTAGAACCTGTTGCAGGAGGAGTATCGTATACCTGAGAATAAAAGCTACCACCTGAATTGCTATAACCATAATATAAATCACATTCTGCATTCATATATAACTTATTAGAAGTCTGATTCCAAACCAAATTCATGCCCCAATCATTAGGATTAGCAGGAGGGTTTTCTCCGCCATAAGCGTTTGGATTACCGGCATTAAAGGCATTTGTTTCTACACGATTGTCTTTTACATAGCCGTCATCAACAAGTTGTTGGTGTGTATAGGTTTGATTCCATTGAAAAACACCTGTCCCATCTGTAGAAACTAAAAAAATATCATCGCCATGTGAGGCAGTATAAGCACTACCTACCCAACCTGTAACAACATATTGAATATTTGGAGTACCATTATTTAGAATAGTCATTTCTCTTGCTATACTTGGAGAATAAGCGGTACCCGCCAAATGAGGATAAGAATATGGGTAAAGTTGGAATCCTGTTTTTGGTGTACTGGATGAAGTTGATAATGGCGCTCCAAAAGTATTATCGAATGTAAAATCGTTATTTAATTTTAGCAAAAATACAGCATTTGATTTTATATCACTTCCGTCATTCGTATCATAATCACGTTGTGTACCTGTAATAATATATCCATTTTGCCCGCTTCCATAGTCAACTGTTTCAATACTACTTCTGCTTACATCCGTATTTGCTAAATAAATAGGAGTGGAACTCATTGTAATATTTCCTGAACCATTGCTATTGTTGCCATCTATAAAAATGCTGCCATAATAATATCCATTTGGATAAGCGCCTGCTGTATTGTCTTTTATCTTACCATTTGATGGATCTACTTCCACAATAAAAATGTTTCCGTAGTTACTTCCGTTTCCATCATTTCCAGATTTAGAAGCCATTGCAACATAAACAGGCTGTCCTGTTATAGCATCTTTACTTTCAACTGCCTGCCAAAAAAAGCCTGGGTCAGAAGGTTTACCTCCATCATAAACTTGTTCCCATACTAAATGTCCAAATTGATCTATTTTTACCAAAATTGGCTGAGTAACAACACCTCCCCCAGTATTTGGATATATTTCTGCATAACCAACACCCAAATAACCACCATCCGATGTTGGCGTAATATTATAAAACCAATTTTCGCCATAATCTGGTGATGGTAATAAATCTGTAGTACTTGTAAATTGAGGAGTATTGGTATATTGCCAAGCAATAATAGGTGGTGTTGTTTGGCTATATCCGTATAAACTGCACATTAAAAATATAGCAGTTAACAAACCAATTGTTTTTCCTTTTAGGCTTTTAGCCTTTTGGTGGCTTTTTTGTGTTCTGTAAGAATTTTTCATAAACATATTTTTAAATGAATACAAATTAAATTTATCTGTCCAACAGCACAATCTTGGTGGGGGAAACAAGATTATCCTCTACAAATGTAAAACTGTTTTTCAATTAAACAAATTTATTTTTCGGTTTATTTTTTCGCTAACAATTATTTTATCTAACCTCCTTGAATTCTCTTTCATTTAACAGAGTATCCATTAAATAAATCTTGTTTACTTTTACTGCAATGGCAGCTGAATATTTTTACGATGTAATGAAAAATTATGTGAAGGAATATCTTGCGTTACTTCGTACTACTCATTCAGAAGCAGTTGTCGATACTTATTATGATGTGTTGTTTTTCTTTACTGAATTACTCTATCATCGAGAAATGTGTAATGGATTTGAGGATATTACAGTAGCGATGACCAATTCAAAACTTCGGAATTTTTATAAAAGAAATACGGATAAAACATTGACCGATAAAAACTGCAAAATAATTTTAAAAAGTTTTTTTACCTATTTGTACGACACTTATGGCATTAAATGTGATAAGGTGATGAAAGGATTAGAAAAGTAAAATTTATATACCCAATTTTTTACACCATCTTTGTTTTCTATGATTATTCCACAAACTAAAAATGAATACATTAGCTTATAGATGATAATCAATCTAAAAAAACTTAAAATTATTTGCAAGTAAAACTGATAACCAATTTAATCTAAATTTGAAATTAAAGTAACAAAAACAATAGAATTGGAAAACAAAGTGAGTTAATTTAAGATGTTGGTAGTGCTTGTAGCACATTGCTTAGTAATATTAGAAATCTATCTTTTCATCTAAATATTTCAACATTAAAGAAAGCAATAAGTTAATTTTATATAACAAATAAGAATATATAGATATGAATAAGGAAACACAAATAAAATGCCCACAATGCGGTACTTCAATAGATGTACAAGATATTCTTTCGCATCAATTAGAGGATGAATTAAAGAAGAAATTTAACACTCAATTAGCTGAAGAAAAAAAGAAGTTCGATAAAGAACACGAAACTTTGAACAAAGCCAAACTGGAGTTTGAGGAAACAAAACAAAAAGATAGTGAACTTTTTCAGGAAAAATTAAATGCTAAATTAAAAGAGGGTAAAAAATTACTTGAAGCATCGCTTAATAAAAAAATTAAAGAAGAGCAATCAGAACAATTTGCATCTCTGCAAAAAGAACTAAACGAAAAATCTTTACAGGTACAGGATCTAAATAAAACCAAAGCAGAAATTGAAAAATTAAAACGTGAGAAAGATGAGTTAAAAGGAGCTATTGAGGCAGAATCGCAAAAAAAATTAACTCAAATGCTTATTGAGGAAAAAGATAAAATCCGCAAAACAGAAGAAGATAAAAACGAGTTGCGTTTTAAAGAATTACAAAAACAATTAGAAGACCAAAAGAAATTAACCGAAGAAATGAAACGTAAGCAAGAGCAAGGCTCTATGCAGTTACAAGGTGAAGTAATGGAGTTGGCAATAGAAGAATGGCTATCAACACAATTCCCTTTAGATATAATAGAAGAAATAAAAAAAGGTGCGCGCGGTGGAGATTGCATTCAATTTATTAATACACGTACTCATCAAAACTGCGGTTCAATTTATTACGAAAGCAAAAGAACAAAAGATTTTCAAGCAGGTTGGATTGAAAAATTTAAAGCAGACATAAGAGTTAAAGGAGCAAACATAGGAGTATTGGTTACCAATGCAATGCCGAGTGATATGGAAAGAATGGGTTTGAAAGAAGGCATTTGGATTTGTTCTTTTGAAGAATTCAAAGGTTTATGTAACGTACTTCGAGAATCAATTGTGCAAATTAGTAATGCTTTAGCATCACAAGAAAACAAAGGCGATAAAATGCAAATGCTATATGATTACTTAACAGGTAATACATTTCGCTTACAGGTAGAAGCTATTGTTGAAGGTTTTACTCAAATGAAAATTGATTTAGAAAGCGAAAAAAGAGCAATGCAAAGTATTTGGAAGAAACGCGAAAAGCAAATTGAAAAAGTTACTGTAAACACAATTGATATGCACGGCTCCATAAAAGGCATTGCCGGAAATGCAATTCAATCCGTAAAATCGTTGGAATTACCGGAATCAGCTAACAGTGCTGATGAATTAGAGTAAATTTATTCGATTTTATTAAAGCTAAATATCATGAAAAAAATAATACTTAGTCTTTTTCTTGTTTCGTCAATTCTATTACTTGGGATGAAAGAAATGAAACAAGAACATGAACGATGGGATGTGAAAACACTTACGGATGGTTTTTATCCGGACCTCTCCAATACATCACAAAGATCAGTTGAAAGTCTTGAAAAAATAAAAATAATAAGAGTTGGTTATAATACTCCACGAATGGATTTTGAAAAAAATATTATTACAGTTTCAGGAACTATAGTTAGCATGCGTTTAGAAAAAGACGGTGATATTCACATTGAGTTAATGGATAACAGCATTGATTCTACAATTGCTTGTGAAGCAGTTGATCCAAATGATGATGTAGTAGAAAAATCTCCATTTTTGGAAAAATTTAAAATAGTAAAAGAGAAAATTTCCAATTTGAAAAAAGGTGACCAAGTGAGCATAACTGGTGCTTTATTTCAAGATAAATTTCATAAACCTTTTAAAATGAGAATTAGAAACTTTTTGGAAGTGCATCCCATCCTGATTATCCAATAAAATAAATTGTATAGTTTTGAATTCAATTTAAAAATTACACTACTAATCCGGAAGTTCAAATTAGTTTGACGATATACACGTGAAGGGCACTATTCATCACATTGAAATTAATGTAAGCAATTTAAAACGCTCTCGAACCTTTTGGGAATGGTTATTACTTGAACTCGGCTATCAACTATTTCAGGAATGGGATTTAGGTTTTAGTTTTAAACTAAGCGACACCTATTTAGTTTTTGTTCAAACTGAAAAGATGTATGTTAAAAATAATTATCACAGAAAAAACACCGGACTAAATCATATTGCTTTTCATGCTGACACGAAAAAAACAGTTGATGATTTGACAAATAAATTAAAAGAAAAAGGAATAAAAATTCTTTATGAAAATGCCCATCCATTTGCAGGCGGAGAAAATCATTATGCTGTATATTTTGAATCGCCTGATAGAGTGAAAGTAGAAATTGTTGCTTAGAATTGTCAGCAAAATTGGTGGTCAATTTAACCGGAATTTGCCAAAAAAAACAGACAAAAACTATTTATATAGATTCTATCTGTTCTCTTCAAAATCTTCTACGACATGCCAAGTACGTCTGTTATTCTCCATCGTGGAATTGACTTTTCCTTCCTCTGCTAATTCATCGAGAAGTTGCCCTTGAAATACGTGAGAGAATTGTGGAAAGCGGTTAAGTCCTAACTCATTTCCAATTTCTTCACGGCTTAATCCTCTCTGTTGTTGTAATAAATGGTAAATACAATATTTCAGTTGGTGTATTGCATTCTCAGCTAATTCTTTTGGTGTGTAATTCATAAAAATACTTTTTAGTTTTGAGCAAATGTATTTAAATGTTTTTTTTCAAAACGCTTTTGTCATAATATCTATATTTTAAATTTCAAATGTACGGAATAGCTTAAAAAAATAAAAATAAATAAAATGGAAACAATTATTTTAACTATTATTATTGGAATATTCATCATGAAAATATTCAA
>DATLTG010000264.1:0-3390 GCA_035533735.1 Bacteroidia bacterium | reverse complement strand
AACTTTATCAAAATAGGTAGTAAAATAACGTGAATACCAGTATTTTGAAATATTTAGTGGGTTTTCTAAACCGGAAAATTGGTAACAAATATTCTGAATTCCAAAATTCTTGATTGCAATTAATATTTCAGGTCTTTGAATAAATGCATTTTGAATATTAATTCTTAAAATTCTTTTTTTATATAAATGAAGAAGAATAAGGCATATCAATCTATCTGGAATTATATGTTTTGATTTTGATTTATCGTATTGAGCTAATGCGAAAAAGTCATATTCAATTCCATGAATATTTTTTTTAAACCATTTCGAAACGGGATCGGTTTTTTCAGTAGTTATACCAACTAGTGCCAACTCATTTGGAAAAGATAACATCAAGTTTTTTGCAAATGTTAGATAGCCACCTATTGGATAATCTTCATAATTGCAGAAATCAATTAAGAGTATTTTTTTTTCGTGTAGGTTAAATTTTTGTATATGATTCACTTTTAATTTCCTAAAATTTAATCATGTTAACTTTTTGATATTCGGAAAACTCAGTTTTTAAAGTTTCGTAACCATTTTATGTTATAAAAACTACCAGATTTTAAAAATAAGTCTTTTGAGACAATGAAGAATTTTTCAATCTTATATATCCGTGCAATTATGATTTTTTGTTTCTTTGTTCAATTTTTATCCGTTATCTCGAATTTCTTGTTTTGTGAAATGAAGATTAACCTCTGATTCTTTTTATACTAATGTTTAAAAAGAGAAGTGATTTTTCTTTTTGTTCTTTCTCCCAGTGTATTATAGTGAGTTAATTTTAATTGTTTAAGTGAATTTTTATATTCTACATTTCCCGCATCGTGTATTACATGACCATTCATTTGACAGGATATTGCTGCATCGGAAACACATACAATCTGAGAAAACAGCAAAATGTCTGTAATTGATCCTTCTATAAAGCACTCTTCTGCTGCAGCTTGTAAAACTGGTGGGCCAGATAGACCTAATATTTCATGGCTAAATTCAATAAGCGGTGCATTTTCCCTGATAACTAATTTATTTTTAATAAATTCAAATCCACAATATTTTGATTTACTGTTGTTCTGCTTTGAATTTTGCAATGTTTTTTTAGCTGCTTTTAAAAATATGGGATTTTGAGGTTCGCTTATAATAAGCCACTGACAGATATCTCTATTTGTACCCAATTGAGTTACAAAAGTTGCTTTCGGGTCGATCCATTTTCGTAAGGGGGTAATACACCTACAATCCATATCAACATACACTCCGCCGTATTTGTATATAATAAGGTATCTCCATAAATCAGCCTTGGAAGCGCCATATTTAAGTTTGCTATAACATTTAATATATTCAGGGAAATCCGTTTTTAAAAAATTAATAATATCATTATCATCATAAAACCTGTATTCATATTCAGGATTAACTTCTGTCCAGGAGTCTACATAATTTTTCATAAAAACAGGGACTCGGTTTGTTTTCATTGTCTGCCAGATTATTTTGGGAATCTTTTGTTCATATTCCATTGGATCGCGAACTGGTAATAATTTGGGTATTATTGCAAACTCAGTCATTGGGGGAATTAATTTTTTATAAGATCTTTTGATTTTAAAAATTGTTTTAGATACCGGAAATTAGTATCAAAATTTGTTCTAAAGTGCGAAGATCTTTTATTTAAAGACACATATTAACAGAGAATTGCCTTATTTCTAATATACCAATCCACAAATTTCTTTATCCCTGTCTCAAAATCATATTGCGGGTTATATCCTATTTCCCTTCTTGCTTTCGAAATATCAGCATAAGTGGAATTAACATCCCCTTGTTGTATTGGTAATTGATTAAGGATAGCTTTTTTTTCTAAAACACTTTCAATCGTATGTACTAACTTATTTAAGTTTATGACAGTTGATTCGCCTAAATTGTATATTTGGTAGCCTTTAAAATGATTTAATGCACAACTTATACCTTCTACAATGTCATCTATAAAGGTATAATCTCTTGAAGTAGCCCCATCTCCGTAAAAAGGAATTGGGTTGCCCTCATCTATTAGCCTTGTAAATTTATGAATTGCCAAATCAGGTCGTTGTCGGGGGCCATATACTGTAAAAAAACGTAAACAGGAAATTTCAAAATTATATAAATGGCTATAAACATAACATAAAAGTTCAGCACTCTTTTTTGTAGAAGCATAAGGTGAAATAGGGTTGTCAACCCTGTCTGATTCTGAAAATGGCACTTTATGATTGTTGCCATATATTGATGATGAAGATGCAAAAAGTATTTTTTTTACATCATGGATTCTCATAGATTCTAATAAAGAAACCGTTCCGTTTACATTCACATCATAATACTCAGCAATAGAATCTATTGAGGGCCTCACACCGGCTTTTGCTGCCAGATGGATTACAACTTCTACTTTGTAAGAGGAGAAAATTTCGTTTAAGGCTTTAGAATCCCTTATGTCGGCTTCATGGAAATAGAATTGCTGGGTTTGTTTTAATTGAGCAATGTTCGACTCCTTTATTTTTTTTGAATAAAATAAATCAAAATTATCTATGCCGATAACATTGAATCCTTCTTTAATAAAGTGTTCGCAAACATGGGAACCGATAAAACCTGCTGCTCCAGTTACTAAGATATTCATTACTTTTCCTTTTTTTTTGATAACTTTTGATAAATTTCAATATAATGATTTGCCATTATTTTTAAATCAAATTTTTCGATGGCCATCAGAAGCCCAACACTCCCAAGATCTTTTCCTCGTTCTTTTTGCATAATTAACATTTTCACTTTTTCTATTAACTGTTCCTCATTATGAGGATCTATCAAATACCCATTTTTATTACAAATAACAACTTCGTTGGTTCCTCCTCCACGCGTAGCGATTACAGGCTTACTTAAAGCCATGTACTCTATTATGGAATTTGATATTCCTTCACCATGAAACTTCGTGTCTGTAAGTAATATGCCCACATCGAAAATATTAACGATTGATTCAACATCTGATCTTTTACCTAAAAAGAAGATTTTATTTTTCAATTGCTCTGGTACTTTATTTTTTATTTCAGTAAAATTAGCACCATCACCAATCAGAATAAAACGTATGTTTTGGTTTTGAGTGACAAGAGTTATTGCAGCTTTAATTAAAGTTTTATAATCTTTTCGATCTTCAAATGCTGCTACCATTCCTGCAATAAAAAAGTCAGAAGATACTTCTCCAAATATTTCATTCATAACAAAAGATGGATCCTCAATCCTGTCAAAACGTGTAAGATCTATTCCATTGTATATACAAACAGATTTTTTATAAGATGCCCCATATGCCTGTAAACCAGCATTAGAGTTCCCAACGATTATACTTGAAAAAGGGAAGGTTAATTTAGCACGCAA
>DATLTG010000263.1:0-5185 GCA_035533735.1 Bacteroidia bacterium | reverse complement strand
GATCCGCACCTAATTCACTTAGCGTTCGCCAAATTTGAGCGGAAATTTCAATGTTTTTATTTTCTTCACCACTTTCAATTTCAATAATTTCAGCCTTTTCCAGAAAATAAACTTCTTGAATTAACTTTGGCAAACAGTGTTTCAGCGAATTTTCATCTACTAAAATAAAAAGTTTGCGTGTATTTTGAGATATTGGTTTTTGAAAAAAATGAGTGATGTCTGAAAACACATCATTGCCGATAAAAACGGAATAATTTTGCGCAGAAATTATACGACTTTTTGTTTTCATAATTAATTGACAATCACAAAGAAACAAAATAGTAGAACATCTTGCAAATAAGCGATTAAAAATATTTTTTTAAGAACATTTTTTTGTTTAATTTTATTTTCACTTAAATAAGCTGACAACTTGAATATGAAAAAGGTTATACTGATTTTATTATCGTTTATTTTTTGTTCGTTTTTTTCCACAGACTTATTGTCGAAAGCTGAAATCAAAGCTAAATCGGATTTTAAAAATGAAATTTTTTTTCTTCATTCACGCGAAATACTTCCTGCTGTGAATACTTATTTTTATGTATTAAAAAAATATTATAATATAAATTGGCGTTTCATTTCTGACTCAATTGATTATTATAATTGTTATGATTCCGTTATGACAGAATTATTAAAAACGAAATTTGGAATAAATTTTTTAGATAGAGCAAATTTAATTACAGATAGCTTAACTAAAAGCGCAAATTGGATAAAGGATGCAGAATTTACTGGAGGACAAAAAGCATTATTCAAATTTTTATCAACTAATTTGAACAGTGATTCAATATCGGTGGATTCTGTAAAAACAAAACACGTAATATTTGTTACATTCGAGATTGATACTGTTGGAAAAGTAAATAATTTTCAAATATGGAAAGGAATTAATAAAAAAATTGACAATAAAGTGATTGAAGTATTAAAAAGATTTCCGAATTGGGAACCTCCATATTTGTTTGGTAAACCCACAATACAATCATGGAGTTTGCCGATAAATATTAATTACAAGTTTAAGTCCGCACGTTAGTTACTACTAAAAATTCTTGTAGTAAAAATTTCTTTCGGGAAACACAAAAAATATTTTTTTACCGTTTTCGAAAGCATCGAAATATTTAGTTGATCAGAAGCTGCTGCAATATCCACCACATTTCCATTTTTAAATAAAATATTAATGCGAATATCACTCGGCAAATAGGCACTATTCGTAACATTTCCGGTAAAAACAAAATAAGAAATATCTTTATCTTCAATACCAAATAGTTTTTTGGTTTTTTGTTGATATTCCTTCACTAATTTTTCGGAAAAAGGTTGGTTTTGCAATTCAGTTTTATACAATTTCCGATCTACCATTTTTTTACAAAGTGTGGATAACACAAAATCTTCGCTTTTGGTCCATGCTTTTACGGAAGCAAAAATATCTGTGTCGTCTAATTCCGAAAAAAATTGCAACAAGTTTTCATCTTTCAAAAAATTATTTTTTGTGTGATGATGGTATAAAAATTCGCGAAAAGCGGGCGTACAAAACAATTCCACTTTTTTACTCGCTAATTCTTTTGCGCGTTTTAAAATTTGAATCAATAAATGTTCCGCTGAAAGTACTGTTTTATGAAGATATACTTGCCAATACATCAATCTGCGTGCAATAATAAATTTTTCGATGGAATAAATTCCTTTAGCTTCCACCACCAATTCATCATTTACTACATTCAACATTTTTATAATTCTATCAGAGCTGATTACGCCTTCCGAAACTCCGGTATAAAAACTGTCGCGTTTTAAATAATCTAATCTGTCCATATCCAACTGACTGGAAACAAGTTGGTGTAAAAATATTTTTCGATATTTATTCTTAAAAATCTGAATAGCTAAGGAAAGTTTTCCTTTAAATTCGATATTTAATTTTTTCATAAAAAGCTCCGAAATGTCTTCGTGGCTTATATTATGAACGATACTTTTTTCTAACGCATGCGAAAAAGGTCCGTGCCCAATATCGTGTAATAAAATGGCAATATTTACAGCTTGCGCTTCTGCACTTGTAATTTTATGACCTTTCGAACGAATCACTTCAATAGCCTCGTTCATCAAATACATCGCGCCAAGCGCGTGATGAAAACGCGTATGCAATGCGCCAGGATAAACTAAATTAGTTAATCCTAATTGTTTAATGCGTCTCAAGCGTTGAAAATACGGATGCTCAATTAAATCAAAAATCAAATCATTTGGAATCGTAATGAATCCATAAATGGGATCGTTTATTATTTTTCGTTTGTTAGGTTTCACTATTTTACGTTAAATCATGTTAAATAAAATACAATTAATTCATTGATAAGGCTTATTTTGCTACAAATCCAAATTTAAAGTTTAAACAATAAAACAGAACTTGTAAGTTGGTTCACTAAAAATTCTTTACCTTTATAAGCCGAATAAATCGGCAATGAAGATATATAAATTTTATGGAAAAGGTAAATGTATTGTGGGCAGATGATGAAATAAGTCATTTAAAACCGCATATTCTTTTTTTACAAGAAAAAGGATACGATGTAACAACCGCTAACAGTGGCGATGAAGCACTTGAGTTAATAGCAAAAAAAGATTTCAGCATTGTTTTGTTGGATGAAAATATGCCGGGTTTATCCGGACTGGAAACACTTTCGCGTATGAAAAATTTGCAGCCGGAACTTCCTGTTGTGATGATTACCAAAAGCGAAGAAGAAACCATTATGGAAGATGCGATTGGCTCAAAAATTTCGGATTACTTGATAAAACCAGTAAATCCAAAGCAATTGCTTTCATCTCTCAAAAAAACATTGGATAAAAAAAGATTAGTAAGCGAAAAAACAATGCTGAATTATCAGCAAGAATTTAGAGCAATTGGAGCTTCTTTAAGCGATCGTCTTAGTTTGAAAGAATGGGAAGATGTGTATAAAAAATTAACTTACTGGGAATTGGAATTAGATAAATCCAATGATGATAGTATGGTTGAAATTTTGAAAATGCAAAAAACAGAAGCCAACAAATTATTTGGAAAATATATTGAAAAAAATTATGTGGATTGGTTAAACGGAAAAAATGATGAAACTCCATTACTTTCACATACATTATTGAAAAACAAATTACTTCCAATGCTTGAAAAAGAAGAAAGTGTTTTTCTGATTTTAATAGATAATTTACGTTACGATCAATGGAAATTATTGCAACCGATTCTTAATAATTATTTTCGTACCGATACAGAAGAAATATATTTCAGTATTTTACCTTCTGTTACCCAATATGCACGAAACGCTTTGTTTGCAGGTTTAATGCCATCTGAAATTGAAAAAAAATTTCCAACTATGTGGATTAATGATGAGGAAGATGAAGGAAAAAATTTGCATGAAGAAGATTTTCTCGCTGCTCAAATAAAACGTTGGGGAAAAGATATTAAAATGTCGTACAACAAAATTACTACACATGCTAACGGAAAAAAATTAGCCGAAAATTTGGGTAATTTAATGGGCAATAAATTAAACGTAATAGTCTATAATTTTGTGGATATGTTATCGCACGCACGAACTGAAATGGAAGTAATGCGCGAATTAGCTGACGATGAATCAGCTTATCGATCGCTTACCGTTTCATGGTTTGAACATTCGCCTTTGCAAGATATTATGAAACAAATTGCAGCCAAAAAAGGAAAAGTATTATTGACTACTGATCATGGAACTATTAAAGTTTCGGAGCCAACAAAAGTAATTGGCGATAAAAACACAAATACCAATTTGCGTTATAAACAAGGTAAAAGTTTGGATTACGTAGCAAAAGATGTTTTTGAAATTAAAAATCCGGCAGATGCTTTTTTACCAAAACAACATGTAAGTACGCGTTTTGTTTTTGCGAAAGAAGATTTATTTTTTGCCTATCCAAACAATTATAATCATTATGTAACTTATTACCGAAATACCTTTCAACACGGAGGCGTTTCGATGGAAGAAATGATGATTCCTGTGATTACACTTAGTTCAAAATAAAAAAAATGGAACAAGAGTTTCGCATAAAAACGTTAAATGAAATTGGAAAAACTGCCGATTTATTTTTAAAGACTTATTCGGAAAAAAAAATATTTGCATTCCACGGAAATATGGGCGCAGGAAAAACAACTTTTATAAAAGCGTTATGTCAACAATTGGGAACTACTGAAAACACAAGCAGTCCAACATTTTCGATTGTAAATGAATACAAAGGTAAAAACGACAAAAAAATTTTTCATTTCGATTTTTATCGAATAAAAAATGAAAGTGAAGCTCTTGATTTAGGTTACGAAGATTATTTTTACAGCAATGCCTTTTGTTTTATTGAATGGCCAGAAAAAATAAATTCACTTATTCCGGAAAATACCATACACGCGCATTTTACAGTAAATAACGAAGAACGAATAATTACAGTTATATGATAAAATAATTTTACAAAAAATCACATGAGAGCATCTAAAGATATTTTTCTGCCAATTTTAAAAGGCGGATTATTGCCACAAGAAGAAATGCTGGAAGTAGCACGCAAAAAAGGTCATTTATACATTGGCATTCCACGCGAAATTTCGTTTCAAGAAAACCGAGTTGCCTTGGTTCCCGATGCCGTTGCATTGCTTGTAAACAACGGACATCGCGTTGTGGTGGAAACCAATGCAGGAAAAATGGCAAATTTTCAAGACAATGATTACAGCGAAGCCGGAGCACAAATTGTTCATTCGCCTGAGGAAGTGTATAAAGCAAATATTATTTTGAAGGTAGCACCACTTTTACCTAAAGAAGTGGAAATGATGACGAGTGGACAAACACTTTTTTCTGCTTTACAACTCACTACACAATCAGAAGATTTTATAAAAAAATTAATGGCAAAAAAAGTAACTGCCATTGCCTTTGATTGGATAAAAGATCAGGATGGAATTTTCCCCGTTATCCGATCTATGGGCGAAATTGCGGGAGGAACATCTATACTAATTGCTGCTGAATATTTAAGTAATGTAAACAACGGACAAGGTTCTATTTTAGGCGGAATTGCTGGAATATCTCCAACAGAAGTAGTAATTATTGGAGCTGGAACAGTTGGCGAATTTGCTACTCGTGCAGCACTTGGTTTGGGAGCTTCTGTGAAAGTTTTTGATAATTCTATATAT
>DATLTG010000262.1:0-4675 GCA_035533735.1 Bacteroidia bacterium | reverse complement strand
AGTGCAGCTAAAATGGAATCAGTTGTTTTTTTCTTCCCAAAAGTTGCCGAAATTAAAACCGACATTACCATCAACATCATATAATCAATGCCAGGAATAATAATAAGGAAAATCCACCACCAAGGTTTTTTTATCAGTTTTAACCATATATAATAATTGTAAATAGGGATAATGGCTTTCCAGCCTTTTTCGCCCGCTTTTTCAAATAATTTCCATAATCCGATAACAGTGCTTACCGCGAAAAGTAGGAGTAAATAAGTGGTGTTCTTCATATTAAAAATTTATTTTTTTAAGAGGTCGTTCATTCCGAAAATACCTTTTTTATTTATCATCCATTCTGCTGCTAAAACAGCACCAAACGCAAAACCTTTTCGGTTATTTGCAATGTGTTTAATTTCAATGGCATCAACTTCCGATTGATACAAAATAGTATGTGTTCCCGGAACTTCATCTATTCGTTTGGAAACAATAGAAAGTTTTTCTTTTTGATTGCTTGAAATATTTGTCCAATTTTTTTTAACAAAATTGTTTGCAATAATTTCTTCTGCA
Organism: Bacteroidia bacterium; assembly: GCA_035533735.1. Taxonomy (GTDB): domain Bacteria; phylum Bacteroidota; class Bacteroidia; order DATLTG01; family DATLTG01; genus DATLTG01. The sequence continues at coordinate 4,126 of DATLTG010000262.1, read as the reverse complement.
AGTGTAATTGCAGTTCCACTTGGCGCATCTTTTTTATGAATGTGATGAATTTCTTCCATTGTTACATCGTATTCTTTGTAAGGATTCATCAACTTTGCCAAATAGGTATTTAATTGAAAAAAAAGATTTACGCCAATGCTGAAATTAGAAGCATAAAACAAACCTTGATTTTTTTCTGTACATACTTTTTTAATTTCGGGCATTTTTTGCAACCAACCTGTTGTGCCTACTACAACAGGAATATTTGAATCAAAACACGTCATTATATTTTCAACGGCACTTTCTGGAGTACTAAATTCAATGGACACATCTGCTTCAGAAATATTTTTTGGAAAATCTACTTTTGATTCCAACGAATTTATTTTTAAAAGTATTTCATGACCACGTTCCAAAGCAATTTTTTCAATTTCTTTTCCCATTTTTCCATAACCGAACAAGACAATTTTCATAAGCGCAAAGTTATAATTTAACACTTATAGTGAAGCCGCCCAAAGCAGTATTTTTAAAAAAATTAACAGGATTTACATAAGGTTGTATCTGAAAACTCAAATTGTCGCTTACATCAAAGGTGAAAAATTGTGCGTCCACATTGGCATCCACTAAATTTAAAACATACAATAATCCGGCACAAATAATCGATAAATCGCGGTATTTGTGATAATAATTATCCAGTGTTAACAAATCATTTTGAGTGTATAGAGGAAAATTATCAGGGATTCCATAACTGCGATTGTAAAAAGCCGTTTTATAGATTGAATATTGATGCTGATTAAAAAAAATGGCATACCCAATGCCTGCAAAACCTGCGTAAATAATAGGAATTTTCCAATATTTTTTGTTGTAAGCCTGACCTAATCCTGGTAAAATTGCTGACATTAATAGTGCTTTTCTGGGCGAATGTACTGGTTTTACACGTTCTGTAATTGTGTCGGTTTTTGTTTGTAAAGTGTCGGAAGTTTGTGCTGTTGCGTTGTTAAATGAGCAAAGCAAAAAAAGCATCAGAAAAAACAAATAGGATGCTGCTGAAAAATATTTTTTTTGAATGTGTTTATTAGAGATCAAAAAAATCGAGGATTCGTGTTAATTCTGTTTCTGATTCGAAATGAAAAATAATTTTTCCTTTTCCTTTGTTATCGCGCTTTAAATCCACTTTTGTTTTAGTGGTTTGTGATAAATCATTGCTTATTTTTTGTTCTTGAAAAGAAAGTGGCGCAGCAATTTTTTTTACTGTCGAAACCGTTTTTGTAACTTTATTTCCTTTAGCCAATTCTTCTACTTGTCTCACAGAAAGGTCATTTTCAATTATTTCGTTAAAAATAGCCAACTGACTTTTTTCATTTTCGATATTAATTAAAGCGCGGGCATGTCCCATTGTAATTTTTTTATCGCGAATGCCCAATTGAATTTCAGCCGGAAGCTTTAATAAACGCAAGTAATTTGTAATGGTAGTACGCTTTTTACTTACTTTTTCACTCAAAGCTTCTTGCGTTAAATCGCATTCATCAATAAGTCGTTTATAGCTTAATGCCACTTCCACAGCATCTAAATTTTCGCGTTGAATATTTTCAACCAATGCCATTTCAAGCATTGCTTGATCATTTGCAATTCGTATATATGCTGGAATTTCCGTTAAACCGGCAATTTGCGAAGCTTTAAATCTGCGCTCACCAGAAATTAATTGAAATTTATCATAACCTAATTTGCGAACGGTTATAGGTTGAATAATTCCGTGTTGCTTAATTGATTCAGCCAATTCAAGCAAAGCTTCTTTTTCAAAATGTGTTCTTGGCTGAAAAGGATTTGTTTCGATATTCACTATTGGTAATACTGAAATAGAACTTGCTAATCCTGATTTTTCACCTTCGTATTTTGTAGTAATATCGGTTTTGGCATTTTCTAATAATGCGCTCAATCCTTTTCCCAATGCTTGTCGTTTTACGCTCATTTTTTGATTTGTTTCTGTCGTAAAATTAATTTTTTCCGCTAACATCTATAATTTTTTCTGAATCGCTCATTCTGGTGAGCGCATTTTTTTGCAATACTTCACGTGCTAAATTGAGGTAATTTATTGAACCTTTGCTGCTTGCATCGTGCATAATAATAGTTTCCCCAAAGCTTGGAGCTTCTCCTAATTTTGTGTTTCGTTGAATAATGGTATCGAAAACCATTTGCTGGAAATGTGTTTTAACTTCTTCTACAACTTGATTAGAAAGGCGCAAACGTAAATCGTACATCGTCAATAAAATACCTTCAATGGCGAGCTCCGGATTTAAACGCGCTTGAACAATTTTAATGGTATTTAGTAATTTTCCGAGACCTTCTAAAGCGAAATATTCGCATTGTACCGGAATAATTACTGAATCGGCTGCTGTAAGCGAATTAATAGTTACTAATCCCAATGATGGCGAGCAATCTATAATAATAAAATCATATAAATCTTTGATTTTAGCCAATGCTAATCGCATCATTTTTTCTCTGTTCGGAAGATTAATCATTTCAATTTCGGCTCCTACCAAATCAATATGAGCGGGCAATAAATCTAAATTTGGCGTTGCAGTATTCAGCACAATATCTTTCACATCCACACCATCAATAATACATTCGTAAATACTTGTTTTTACATTACGAGGATCGAAGCCGACACCGGAAGTGGCATTTGCTTGCGGATCAGCATCCACCAATAAAGTCCGATGTTCCAAAACCGCCAAACTTGCTGCTAAATTAATGGCAGTTGTTGTTTTTCCTACTCCTCCTTTTTGATTGGCTATCGCGATTATTTTTCCCATTTTTTTGTTTTTTATTTTGTCAAATGAATTTCATTCGGAAACTTTTTTACTAAAATTTATATAGTTGTCATTATACCAATTGGCATTAAAATCAATTCTTTTCCAGCTCTTTCAAATTTTGTTATTGCTTCCTCTTTATCAATTTTGATAGGAGGGAAGGTGTCGTAATGCATTCCAATAATCTTTGAACAATGAATAAAATCGGCAGCAATGAGGGCATTATCTACACCCATTGTAAAATTATCTCCGATAGGTAAAATGGCAAAATTTAATTTTCGGTATTCGCCAATCAGTTTCATGTCATAAGTAAGTGCTGTATCGCCTGCGTAATAAAAGTTTCCTTCTGACGATTCAATAATAAAACCCATCGGATTACCTCCGTAAGTTCCGTCCGGCAGAGTGCTGGAATGAATTGCCACTACACATTTCACTTTCCCGAATTCACACATCCATTTGCCGCCAATATTCATTGCGTGTACGTTTTCAATCCCTTTTTCTGCAAACCAATTACATACTTCAAAGCTGGAAATTAATTTGGCTTTTGTTCTGTTAGCAATAGCAATTACATCAGCCACATGATCCTCGTGTCCGTGTGAAAGTAGAATATAATCGGCTTTAATGGTATTGATATCAATGTGTTTGGCGAGTTCGTTTGGTGAGATAAATGGATCAAAAAGGATGTGTTTTCCGTTTATTTTAACTCCAAAACACGAATGTCCGTAATAAATAATTTCCATAAATTGTTTTGTAAAAAAATACTTTTTTTAACAGATTTTTTTCTGTCAGGTAAAAGTACAAACTAAGAAACAAATAAGGCGTTTTAACTTATCATATATTTTAAACAAAAGTATGTTCAAAAACTTTTTTTTTGATTTTTTAGGTGATTAAGTAACTAAGTAATTAGGAGATGATGAAAGTTGGTTCATTGGTGGTGCGTTATAGGAAGCCGTCATTCCTGACCTGATTCGGAATCTGTGTGAAGGAAAAGCCTCATCCCAGCAATTCTCCAAAGGAGAAGGGAGAATGGTTTTAAGTTTCAAAAACTTTTTTTTCGGGCAGCCATCATTATAGATTTGATTCAGCTTATTTTAATTGTCTTTTCTGTAAAGTTCCTTTATTACATGAAATCTATTTTTAAATATTAAGGAATCATTCGTTACTCTTATGATTTGCCATTTATCTGTATAATCTTGATAATGAATAATTAATGAATCGTTTTTTAATTGGTACTTGTAATATTCCTTATTATCGGTGTAAAATAGAGAATCTCGGTAAAAAGAAAAAGCTGCATTATTATCAGAATCATTCCACCATTGACCATAAATGTCATCAATTTTTAT
>DATLTG010000261.1:0-2077 GCA_035533735.1 Bacteroidia bacterium | reverse complement strand
TATCAGCCTAACTACTCTTGAAAGGGTTTATGTTAGTGTAAATAAAAAATTCTTAGAAATTTTCGGTTATTCAGAAGAAGAAATTATTGGGCGCACTTCCATTGAAATTGGAATTCTTGATTTAAAAGAATCGAAAAAAGTGGGTGATCTTTTCAGAGAAAATAATAAGTTGCAAAATGATATTGTAATGTGCATCGCGAAAAGCGGAAAAGAAATTTATACCGTTTCATCTATCGAAAAAATTGAGATTAATGGATGTGAATATATGATGTCTTCTTTTTTGAATATTTCAAAAATTATTGAACAGCAACACATCATCGAAAAACAACACAAAGAACTTGTTGAAAGTATTAATTATGCAAGCTTTATACAAAACACCATATTTCCAACTCCTGATCAAATAAAAAATATTTTACCCGAATCTTTTGTATTGGTTAAACCTAAAAATATTGTTAGTGGCGATTTTTATTGGGTAAAAGAACGTGAAGATAAAATATTTATAGCGGCATGTGATTGCACTGGTCATGGCGTACCTGGAGCATTGATAAGTATTTTGGGTTTTAAACTTCTAAATAAATTCATCGTTGAGTATCATCTTTCAAATCCGGCAGAAATTTTAAATAGTATATGTAATGAATTTGCTTCATCCGAAAATCAACTTGATCTTGGAAACAAAATAAATGATGGAATGGATATAGCACTTTGCAACATCAATAAAACAACTATGACGATGGAATATGCAGGTGCTTATAACCCAATTTATTTGATAAGAAATGGGGAACTTACAAAGTTAGTTGTTGATAAAATACCACTTCGTTTGTTTAGTAATAATACCGATGAGAAATTTGGTAATTACCAGATAAAATTAAAAAAAGGTGATCTTATTTCTCTTTTTAGTGATGGTTATGCCGACCAATTTGGAGGACCAAAAGGAAAAAAATTTATGTATAAACCTTTTCAAGATTTGCTTTTGTCTATTCATAATTTACCGATGGATGAGCAAAATGAAATACTTGATAAAAAAATAGAAGAGTGGAAAAATACTACAGGAGACGAGCAAACAGATGACATTTTAATTTTTGGATTTAAAATTTAAATGATAAGTTAAAATACAAGCAGCAAAATATAAAATCTAAATACATTTTCAATTAAAAAGCTGACTTGCTGGAATTACCTGTTTGTATTGATGAGCACTGGACCAGATAAGAACAGCAGTACCTTTATTTTTTAGTTTATTGTGATACTCCACACGAATTTTATATTTTTTTCCAGCAACTAAAGTAATTTGAGCCAATTTTTCTTGAAACAAACCATTAGGAGTATTTGGTCCGATAAGCAATGAATCGTTTATCCAAACAGACATTTGCTTGTCGGCATGTGTATAAAAAGTATATGTTTCGGAATACAAAGGCTGAACAAATCCTGTCCAGCGCACCGAATAGGCTTTTGATGTTACTAATGAATCATTCCATGGCGGTCCCCATTTAAAATTTACAGCTGCATCTGTTCTTACTTTTTCATTTCCAGTAAAATTTTCATTCGAAAAATATTCTCCTTTCAAACCATTGCCACTGTCGCAAGGCAAAAATGTTCCTATATAAATACTACCTTCTTGTTTAAACAAACTGTGATGTTTCCAGCACAGTGCGTGCATTGTGAAGTGCGCCTGTTTTGCCAGGATGATCTGCTTGTCCGCTGATGCTGTCCCAAGTATTAATTTGCGACTTGATTGTCGCTAAAGGAATAGGAGGATGAGAATAAACTGTTGCATTGGCAGTCATTTCAGTTACAATAAGTTTAGCAAGCGGTGAAAAATCAGCTTGTGTTACATGATCGAAACTCGTAAGTGCTTTTTGTTTGTGCATAATGTTTAAATTTTAAAGGTTAATAATATAATTTATTGATGTTACTTATGAAGTAAATCCATTTACATTTGAGGCAAATCCCTCTACATTTGAGGCAAATCCATTTACATTTGACGCAAATGCGTTTACATTTAGAGCAAATCCATTTACATTTGAGGCATAAGCGTTTACCGCTACACCATAAGGATAATTAACTTTCGCTGCCGAGTCAT
>DATLTG010000260.1:0-3159 GCA_035533735.1 Bacteroidia bacterium | reverse complement strand
GCTTAAATGATATTCCAACAATTTTAAGAGGAACTTTACGAATGCCTGGTTATTGTAAAGCTTGGAATGCCTTTGTCAGATTGGGTTTAACAGACGATACATATAAAATAAAAGATGCTGAAAAATTAACGTATTATCAATTATTGGAAGCATTTTTACCAAACAGCAAAAAAAATATTCAAGAAAATTTAGCGGATTTTTTGGAAGAAAAAACAGACTCGGAAGTGATGCAGAAATTAGCTTGGCTGGGAATTTTCGAAAAAAAATTAATTCGATTGTCAGATGTTTCGCCTGCACAAATATTACAAGATTTATTGGAAAAAAAATGGCTGCTTAAACCGCACGACAAAGATATGATTGTAACACAGCATCAATTTGAATATGTAAAAGGTGCTGAAAAAAAACATATCACATCCTCTTTAATGGTGAAAGGAGAAGATCAAACTTATACCGCAATGGCTAAAACTGTTGGGCTTCCAATGGCAATTGCTGTAAAATTAATTCTAACCGATCAAATTAAACACAGAGGAATAGCGATTCCGATTTATCCAGAAATTTACAATCCTATTTTAGCTGAATTGGCTTCAATGGAAATTAAGTTTGTAGAAAAATTTTCATAACCTTTTCTTAACATTTTCTTTCAGAAAATAAAATTAAGCCGTACTAAATGAGAACCGTTTTTTTATAGCTTTGCTCCTTAATTTTTTAACTCTTAAAACATGTCTGTATTACAAGCTATAATTTTAGGAATCATCGAAGGAATCACAGAATTTCTTCCTATCTCCTCCACCGGACACATGATTATTGCGTCTTCGTTAATGGGAATTGCTTCTGAACCTTTTACAAAAGCGTTTACAGTGGCGATTCAATTAGGCGCCATTCTTTCTGTAATGGTTATTTATTGGAGAAGATTTATCAAAAGTTTTGATTTTTATGTGAAGCTATTTATCGCTTTTTTGCCGGCTGCCATTGTCGGATTGATATGTATAAAATACATTGATGAAATGTTGGGAGATCCTTATGTAGTAGCCACTACTCTACTTCTTGGAGGAATTATTTTATTGTTTGTAGATAAATGGTTTGAAAAAAGCGAAAAAGAACCTGACAAAGAAATTAGTCATAAAAGTGCTTTAATTGTTGGCTTTTATCAAATTATATCTATGATTCCAGGTGTATCTCGTTCTGCGGCTACAATTGTTGGCGGACTTTCCACCAAATTAAATCGTAAAAATGCGGCTGAATTTTCGTTTTTTCTGGCGGTTCCAACAATGTTTGGAGCTACCTGTTTTAAACTTTACAAATTTTATAAATCGCAAGGCGGCATGGATGCGAAAGAAATCCATTTGCTACTTATCGGAAATCTGTTGGCTTTTGTTGTTGCCATGTTTGCCATTAAAACATTTATTACCTACTTAACCAAACACGGTTTTAAAGTGTTTGGTTATTACCGCATCGCAGTAGGTTTATTAATTATTGTTTTAGCGTTATTCGGCATTAAATTAGAAATGGTTTAATATAAACTGTTTTTTAATTATTATCATCTCTCGGAACCGTTGTGTCAATGCCTTGACAATCTACACAACTAAGTCCTTGAGCGGTCATAATCCAACGTCTATTAACCATATCGCCATCATAAGTATTAGTTACATTATCAATATCATCCAACATATTTTTTGAGCTGTTTTCAATAAAGATAATTTTATTTTGAGGTACTTTTAGGATGAAAGTAAGTTGTTGATTTCTCCATTTTTCATTGTCGCTTAATTTGAAAATTGGATCAAAATTAAGTATGGAATCATTTTGTATAAAGGAATAGCGAATGTCTTTCGCAAAAACAAAAGCTTCTTTTTTATCACTTCCGTAAGATGTTTTGGTTACTTCTAACTGAAAACTATCTGTTTTACTTGGAACAATTTTTAAGTTGGCATACAAATTATTTACGCTGATTCCGCTGAAATAAATTCCATTAAAATAAAAATGATTATGATGATTTCTGTGGAGTGAAAAACTTTTATAATCAGTATTGTCATCTGATTTTGATTCTGTACCTTTTAAATATAAAGTAGTATTAATAGGTTGTTTCAGCACAATAGTTTCAGAAATTTTTGAAGATTCACTGAAGCTGGAAACTAAATCCATTGTAACATAAAAACCAATTAATAAACCGATAATCCACAAAGGATAGGTAATAAATCGCAACCAATGATGATTTGATTTAACATTTAAAATAGTTCTAAAACTCCTGTAAATAAGGTAAAATGTTGGAATACCAATTATCAAAAATAAAGCAATAACAGTTAAATAAATTTGCTGTTGCGAATTAAAAAAGGAAATTAAAAAATGAGAAGAATCGTGATGTAAAAAACTCCAGAAAAATAATTTCATTAATACTATAGTGATAAAAAAGCCAACAACGATAACGATTCCGGCAACTATTTTTGCGATAATCCGAAATGCACCACCAAAAACGGAAGTCAAAAAATCCACCAATTTATTTCCTGCATCTTGTGTAAAATTTTTAATTTTTTCTTTGTTTTCAGGTTTTGTAAAATCATCCATTCGTTTTTTCAAATTTTCCATTTCTTCTTGAATGGATTTTCCGATGTTATTGATGTTTACATTTTCGCCACGCATTTCTAATTTTTCTGCAGTAGTTTTGGCTTTCGGAATAATTACCCACAAAATAATGTAAAATAAAAATCCGGAACCGAAAACGAAAAACGAAATAGCAAAAGCCAAGCGCAACCAAATCGGATCGAAATCGAAATAAGCTGCAACACCTGCACAAACGCCACCTAAAACTTTATTGTCTTCATCTCTAAAAACGCGTTTCCGGTGATTTCCAGAAGTTGTATATTGATTTTCGGAACTTGTACTTTCTTCTTTTTTATCTGCATTTTCTTCACCTGCAAATTGTTCTGGTTTTCCCATTAATTGCATCACAGCATCCACATCTTCCATTAAAATAACTTGTTTTCCTGGACTCAGTTTTTGCTGTAAAATTTCGGCAATACGACTTTCAATGTCAGCCATAATTTCATCGCGTCCATCCGAATCTTTAAAAAAACTTTTTATTTTACTGAGATAATTGCTCAGTGCGTTATAAGCGTCTTCCTCGATGTGAAAAATAATTCCGCTGATGTTGATGGTTACAGTTTT
>DATLTG010000259.1:0-4549 GCA_035533735.1 Bacteroidia bacterium | reverse complement strand
ATTTCGGTGTTGGCACGAATCGTTGCTTCGTCTTCACAATGCACTGCAATAAGCATTTTGCAACTCGAAAATATTTTCTCTAACGTACTTACATTATCTACCAACATATTTCCAGTTGAAGAACCCATAAATATTTTCACGCCACAGACTTCGCGTGGATTTGTTTTTAAAACTTCCGCTACATTATCGTTGGAAGCGCCCATATAAAAAGAAAAATTGGCGATGGATTTTTCTGCGGCAATTTTATATTTATCGGCTAATAATTCTTGCGTAAGTGCATTCGGAATAGTATTCGGCATTTCCATAAATGACGTAATACCTCCTGCCACAGCGGATTTTGCTTCGGTGTAAATTTCTGCTTTGTGTGTTAAACCCGGTTCACGAAAATGCACTTGATCATCAATAACTCCAGGAAAAAGAAATTTTCCTTCAGCATCAATAATTTGGATGTTGGCAGTTGAAAAATTATTTTTTTGTTCGATGGATTCTTTGCGGAAAATGGATTTTATTTTGCCTTCGCTGATGAGAACATCGGCAATTTCTTGTTTGTTTTCGTTTACTAAAGTGGCATTATTTATAATAAAATCAGGCATTATCGTATTTTTTTGAATCGCATTTGGAGAACTCCCCAAAATGCTTCTTTAAAAATTCCTTTACTCATTTTTGAATATCCTTCTTTACGATCGGTGAACACAATTGGCACTTCCACAATTTTAAATCCTAATTTCCAAGCGGTATATTTCATTTCAATTTGAAAAGCATAACCCACAAATTTAATATTGTTCAAATTAATTGTTTCAAGCACTTTTCTGCGATAGCATTTGAATCCAGCTGTTGTGTCGTGCACATTAATCCACAAAATCAACCGCACGTAAACAGAAGCATAATACGACATCAATTCGCGATTTCGAGGCCAGTTTTCAATGTGTCCATCTTCAACGTAACGCGAACCGACAGCAACATCTGCACCTTCTTCTGCGCAAGCTTTATGCAATCGAATTAAATCTTCGGGATTGTGCGAAAAATCGGCATCCATTTCAAAAATAAAATCGTAATTATTTTTTAGTGCCCAACGAAAACCGTGAATATAAGCGGTTCCTAAACCTAATTTTCCTTTGCGTTCTTCAATAAAAAGTTGATTCGGAAATTCTGAAATAAGTTTTTTTACGATTGCGGCTGTACCGTCAGGAGAGCCGTCATCAACAATTAATACATGAAATGGCATCGACAAAGAGAAAACTTTTCGAATCATTTTTTCGATGTTTTCTTTCTCGTTGAAAGTAGGTATGATGACGATATTTTCGGACACTTTTTTTATTTGAACGAACGAAGATAAAACGAAATCCTGAACCTACAAAAAAAGATGTTAGCGAATAAAAAATTTAATGTTATTCTAATCTTCGGTGGTAATTAATTTGACCTAAATGATAATTCAAATGAGTTAATAAATGAACCATAAATTCTTCGATAGAAGGCTCTTTTAAAGGCGTTTGTAAAGGATATTTTTTTTGAAAATCATTTTCTGTAAGCGAAGAAAAAGTTTTTTCAATCATTAAAATCGTTTTGTCAATTGTTAAAATAAGTTGTGCAGCAGGAATATTTTTTTCAGAAAACTCTTTTTCGCGTTCGCGGATGTAATTTGTATTTCCGATTGCAAAACCGATAAAGTGGTTAAGATTTCCAAGTAAGTGCAAACAAAGATTTCCGGCAGAATTTTTTACATCTCCCGAAATTTTCCACAACTCTTTTTCATCCGTATAAGATTGAATTTCTTCTTTGAGTTTTGTTAAATCGCGGGTATAAAAAACGGATAATTTTTGTGGTAGCATTTTAATTTTTGTTTTTCAATTCGTCTTTAAAAACTTTTCTGAACTCCGCAACTTTCGGAGCAATTACGTACTGACAATAAGGTTCGTGTCCGTTTAATTTAAAATAATCTTGGTGATAATTTTCGGCTTTGTAAAAATTTTTATACGGAGAAATTTCTGTTATCACCGGATCTTTCCATGCTCCAGAAGCATTTAATTTTTGCTTGTATTCTTCTGCCAATGTTTTTTGGCGCAAATTGTGATAAAAAATAACGGAGCGATATTGCGTTCCCACATCGTTTCCGGCTCTGTTTAAAGTAGTTGGGTTGTGCGTTTTCCAAAATGCTTGCAACAATTCCACAAATGAAATTTTAGTGGTATCAAATACAATTTGACATACTTCTGCATGTCCGGTTAAACCGGTACAAACTTGCTCATAACTCGGATTCGGAACAGTTCCGCCTGAATACCCAGAAGTAACAGAAACCACTCCCTCTAATTCTTGAAAAAATGCTTCGGTACACCAAAAACAGCCTTCGCCAAAAGTTACGGTATCAATGCGAGGTTCGGTAAGTGTATCAGAATTTGCTGTATCCATAACGGTTATAGGTTTTTCTTTTGGTGCTGCGCACGAAGTAAGAACAGTGAATAAAAAAATACTTTTGACGAAATTGTTCAATGATTTTTTCATAATACAAAGTTAAAGATAAATTTTAGCTCCACTTACGAAAAAAAGTTTTTGATGGATTTTTGGTTGAAAAAGAGAACTTACAAAATAAATATTCTGGAGATGTTAAATCCGAGTTTAAAACCCCAATTATTCCAAGTGGAAGTAGTGTGAGCGATAAACTGATTTTCGTCCATTCCATCAGAATTAGTAAAAAATACTTGAAAAACGTGTCCTCCCGTTTCAATTTCAATACCAACTCCAGATTCGTTATAATAAACAGTATTCGAATAATGTAAAAGCGTATAAGAAGTTTCAGCATCTAACGCAAAATGTTTTCCAAGTTTATAACGACCTGCTGCGGTTATCGCTAACACATCGTTTCTATCAGAAATTGTTGGAACGATATTATAATGCAAATAAAGTGGTGCTAATTGTAAAGAAAGTTTTTCGGAAAATTTACGCCCAACAATTAATTCATGACAATATGAAAATCGATCAGAAAGAAAAGGATAAACAGGAAATCCATTATTATCCGGAATATGTTCGTTGGTATAAAACATTGTAGAAACGAGAACAAGCGTAATCGGCATCCCTTTCGTTTTTTGACGTAAAATTTTATATTTCAAATACGAATCAACCATTTTTTGGTCAGAACTTCTTCCAATTCCAACCATCAATCTGCCATCATAACTATAATCTAAACCAAGTCGGATATTTGCTGGACCATCAAATCCCCAAGCATTGTACGCGCCCGAATTGAGATTTGCAAAACGATGTTCGATACGAAAATCAAGTGAATTTTTACCAACCACTTCTGTTGTTTGTTGGTTGATTAAATGATCGTTATAAAATGTGCCGTCAACAAATTCTGGAATATTCGATTTTGTATTACTGATACTATCCATCAATGAAGTCAAATCATTTGGCGTATTTTGTTGTGCAAAAGTGCTTATGCAAGAAACAGAAAAAAATAAAAATGGAAGTATTTTTAGTCTCATTTTTTAATTATTAAGTGCGCCTTGATTTACCCAAAGCTCTATTTGACGAATATTACATTGACTAATTTTTGTATTTGGAGGCATCGGAATATAGCCATTCAATTGAGCAGTTCCTCCAACTAATTGTCCTGAATTAGCAGCAGATTGAACGCCTGCATAAGTATCTAAAACGATTCCTCCACCTGCAGTACTGCTGTTGTGGCAAGAATAGCAATAATTAGAAAGAATAGGTTTCACTTTTGCAGAATAGCTTGGTGCAGAAGTTGTATCACAAGCGGTGTTTAAATCTGCAGCGGGAGAAATTTCTTCAAAATTATCGTAATAACAAGAACCCAATCCTAAAATAAACACTAAAAACAGAAATAGAAGAAATTTTTTCATGCAAAATTTAGTTGTTTTTGGCACCTTGTAAAATCCAAAGATAAATGGTAAGAATTTGTTGATTGCTTAATTGGTTTTTGGGTGGCATTTGATTTTGAAAATTATTTGGAGCTATAGTGGTAAAAAGTCTACTGTTTTGAGCATTGCCGGGAGTTACTTTTCCGTATTTCATTACTTCATTATAAGTAAGCAAAGCGCGGGCAGAATCCCTTCCACTTCCTCCGCCATGACAACCGGATTGTGTGCAATTTCCAATAATGACAGGTTGTACATCGTTCGAAAAACTAATAACAGGTGTTTCAGGGACAGTAGGCTTATGTTGACAAGCAACCATCAAAATCAATAAAAAAGGGATTCCGAATATTATTTTTTTCATTGGCTTTCTTGTCGCACTATCAAAATGAATCCGAGAACGCATCGCTTTTCACAATATTGTTTAATGAAAAAATAGTTCTATTCATATTCAACTGTCATTTCTTCTCCATTCATAATACTTAAATAACTGTTGTAGCGAGAAACGGCAATTTCTCCTTTTTCAACAGCCGCTATGATGGCACATTTTGGTTCATTCAAATGCAGACAATTGTTAAATTTACATTGATGCATTCGTGCGCGCATTTCCGGAAAATAATGTGCTACTTCCTCTTTTTTCATATCCACAATTCCCAGTTCTTTAATTCCAGGTGTATCAA
>DATLTG010000258.1:0-2920 GCA_035533735.1 Bacteroidia bacterium | reverse complement strand
TGTTAATGCGCTTTTAGGTAACAATTTATCTAAACTTGGCAGGCCATTGGGATGGAAAAATCTTTCTTTGAATATGGTGGTATTAGTGTTGTTTGTGATACTATGCGCAAAATTTATGAATTTTCAAGAATCTGATTCTTCAAATTTTTGGGAGTATGTTATGCTTTTCGGAGTTATTGGTGTTGGTGCTTTTATTTTTAGTTTAAAAAAAAGAAAAGCAACAGATACTGATTATAAAGAAAAAATAAAAGTTCGGTTTACAGCAAAAGTAAAAAGTGTAAAAAGCGGAATGTCTTATTATAACATAACGCTTAATGCTTTTGGAAATCCTTATAGTGAAGATAAATTGATGCTCTATGGAAGTGTTGTAAAAGCAACGATTAAGGAAAATCAAGATTATATTTTTGAAGTTGCTAAAAAAAGCGGAATAGTTTTAAATGTAACACCTGTTCAAAAAGCTGTTTCTGAAATATAAGTTTTGAAAAATATTTTTTTGAGCGTTAAAAATTGTTAAAGAAATTTCATCTGTTTTTTAATATTAAAATGAATAAAAAGAATTAATTACATTTGCTTCCCTTTAAAAAAACATAAAAATAAATAACCATGAAATTAGTAAGTAGTAAAGTAGTATTATTTTCAGCAGCCATTTTATTAATAAACTGTGTTTCGGCTCAAACAGCAACTAATAGTGATCCTGTTTTAATGACTATTGCCGGAAAAAACATTAAGGTTTCGGAATTTGAAAATATTTATAAAAAAAATACTCCGAAAGATTCTCTAAGCAATCCAAATTCATTAAATAATTATTTGAAATTATTTGTTGATTATCGTTTAAAAGTGCAGGATGCAGAAGATTTAGGAATGGATACCACCAAAGCGTTTAAAGATGAATTAGGAGGTTATCGAGAGCAACTGGAAAAACCGTATTTAACAGATAAAAATACAGACGATAAATTAGTTCACGAAGCTTACGATCGTTTAAAAACAGACATTAAAGCAAGTCATATACTTATTCGTTTAAGTGAAAACGCGCTTCCAAAAGATACACTAAAAGCGTATATGAAAATTATGGAAATTCGTGCTAAAATATTGAAAGGAATGCCTTTCGATAAAGCAGCTCGTGAGTTTTCAGAAGATCCATCTGCTAAAAAAAATGGAGGAGAGTTGGGTTATTTTACTGCTTTGCAAATGGTGTATCCGTTTGAAACAATGGCGTACAATACTAAAAAAGGACAGATTTCAATGCCGGTTCGTACTCGTTTTGGTTATCACATTATTAAAGTAGAAGATATTCGTCCGGCTGAAGGTCAAATTCAAGTGGCGCACATTATGATTCAAATGTCGGCTAAAATGACTCACGATGATTCGTTAAAAGCGAAACAAAAAATAGATGAGATTTATCAGAAACTTCAAAATGGAGCTAATTTTAGCGAGTTAGCAAAACAATTTTCTGACGACAAAGGATCGGCTCAAAGAGGTGGTGTATTACCTTGGTTTGGAACCAACCAAATGCCTTCAGCTTTTGAAAAAGCAGCTTTTGCTTTACAAAAAGACAGTGACTATTCTAAACCAATTGAAACTCGTTTCGGATGGCATATTATCGAAAGATTGGGCAAAAAAGAGTTAGGCTCATTTGCAGATATGGAAGCAGATTTGAAAACTAAAATTGCAAAAGATGCTCGCTCAGAAACTGGAAGAACCGTTTTTATTGCAAGTGTTAAAAAGAAATATGATTTTAAAGAAAATTTGAAAATGCGCGATGAGTTTTACAGAGTAGTAGATTCATCATTTTTCAATGGAAATTGGGATATAGCGAAAGCAAAAAAATTAGATAAACCAATGTTTAATTTACAAAAAAAGGAATTTACGCAAGTCGATTTCGCTAAGTTTTTAGCTGATCATCAAGTGAAAAGACCAAAATCAGAGGTGAAAATGGTAGTGAATGAGTTGTACAATCAATTTGTGGACAATGCTTGTGTTGATTATGAAAAATCAAGATTGGATGAAGAATATCCCGATTTTCATTCGTTGATGCAAGAATACAAAGACGGTATTTTACTGTTTGATTTAACAGATAAAAATGTGTGGTCAAAAGCGATTCAAGATACTGTTGGCGCGAAAGCTTTTTATGAGCAAAATAAAAATAAATATATGTGGAATGAAAGAGCGGATGCTTCTATTTACACTTGTTTGAATGAAAAAATTGCGAAGGAAGTTAAAAAGATGTTGAAAAAAGGAGATTCGGAAAAAGATATTTTAGCTAAAATAAACAAAGACTCACAATTAAATTTAAAAATTGAAAGTCAAATTTATCAGAAAAAAGAAAATCCTTTAGTAGATGCTAATTGGAAACAAGGTATTTCGGATAATACAACTAATGAAAAGAACATTGTATTTGTAGATGTACACAAAATAATTAAATCGGAACCAAAAACGTACGATGAAGCAAAAGGATTGGTTACGGCAGATTATCAAACGTATTTAGAAAATCAATGGGTGAATAAGTTGAAACAAAAATATACCGTAAACATAAATAAAAAAGTGCTTTCATCTATTCAATAAAAATTGTTGAAATTAGTTATGACTGAAAGCCTGTAAAATCAACAGGCTTTCTTTCTTTAAAAATAAATTTTTTTGAAAAAAAAATCAGTATATATTTTTCTGTCTTTACTCACGTTGAGTGCCTGTTCTTATTTCAAAAAAAAAGAAGTTGAAACACGTAAAGTATTAGCTAAAGTGTATGATGTTTCGCTTTACGATACGGATGTTTCAGGTATTTTTCCGAAAGGAACAACTACTGCTGATAGCGTAATTTTATTACATAAATATGTAGATAATTGGGTTCACGAGGAGTTGCTGATTCATCAAGCTGAAACCAATTTGCCTGACAGTAAAAAAAACGTAGAAAAGCAATTGCAAG
>DATLTG010000257.1:0-10829 GCA_035533735.1 Bacteroidia bacterium | reverse complement strand
AGTTGGTACACGACAATGATAAATTGAATAAAGAAGTTAAAAATTATCAGGAGAAAATTAAAGAAGATCAAGATGCACTTGTTAAAAATAAAGCAGATCAAGAAAAAAAGAAACAAGAAGTTGCCGATCAACAAAAAATAGTGAACGATACAGATAAAAAAGCAAAAGCGGTAGATTAAAAAAGGAAAATCGAAAAATTTACGATTATAAAACCGATTTTAAAATCTGTCCAAAACGAAATACATCTTCAAACGAATTATATAAAGGAACGGGAGCCACTCGAATAACGTTTGGCTCTCGCCAATCGGCAATTACACCTGCTTCCGTAATTTTTTGAAACAATTCTTTTCCACGTCCATGCGCGATAATGGATATTTGGCAGCCTCTTTGGTTTTTATCTCGTGGTGTAATAATTTCTAATTTCTGTTGAAGTGTTGTATTGATATCGTCCAAAATAAATTCTAAAAAGTCGGTGAGTTTTTCCGATTTTTTAACAAGTGCATCCATTCCCACTTCATCAAAAATATCAATAGCAGCTTTATGTGCAGCCATTGATAAAACTGGCGCATTGCTCATTTGCCAAGCTTCGGCAGTAGGCATCGGGACAAATTCTTTTTCCATTTTAAAACGCGAATTTTTATCGTGTCCCCACCAACCGGCAAAGCGAATAGTTTCCGGTTTATTCAAATTTTTATCATGAATAAAAACACCCGAAACACCACCTGGTCCAGAGTTTAAATATTTATAACTGCACCAACAAGCGAAATCAACATTCCAATCGTGTAAATTTAATTTCAAATTACCTGCTGCATGTGCCAAATCGAAACCAACAAAAGCGCCTACTTTTTGTCCGACTTCTGTAATTTCTTTCATATTAAAAACCTGACCGCTGTAATAATTTACACCTCCAATTAATATAAGTGCCAATTCATTTTTATTTTTTTCAATAGCTTCTAAAATATCTTCGTGTCGGATGCAATGTTCGCCATCGCGAGGCGAAACTTCAATAATAGCATCATTCGGCTGAAAGCCATGAAATTGAACTTGAGATGCCAATGCGTATTGATCAGATGGAAATGCTTTTGCTTCGCATAAAATTTTGAAACGTGTTTTTGAAGGGCGATAAAAACTTACCATCAACAAATGTAAATTTACGGTCAATTGGTTCATCACAACAATTTCTTCTGGATGTGCTCCAACAATTTTTGCGAGTGGTTCTGCAAACTTTTCGTGATAAGAAAGCCAAGGATTACGCGCGTGAAAATGTCCTTCCACTCCAAAAGTAGCCCAATCTTCTAATTCATTTAAAACATAATCTTGCGTTGCTTTTGGTTGTAAACCAAGCGAATTTCCTGTAAAATATACCACTTCGCGTCCGTGCATTTGAGGAAAAAAAAATTTTTCGCGATAGTTTTTTATTGCATCTACAGCATCTTGTTGCAAAGCAAAGTCGAGTGAGTTTTCAAACATTATAAAAAATTTATACGGCTCAAAGATATATATTTGCAAACTAAATTGATAGTATTTATGAAACGAGAAAAATCAGCTGCGCTTTACGAAAAAGCAAAAAAATATTTTCCCGGAGGCGTTAACTCTCCTGTACGTGCTTTTCGCTCTGTTGGCGGAACTCCTTTGTTTATTGAAAAAGGAAAAGGAGATAAAATTTGGGATGTCGATGGAAATGAATTTATTGATTATTGCGGTTCTTGGGGACCGTTAATTTTAGGACATGCACATCCAAAAGTGGTGGAAGCAATTAAAAATACAGTTGAAAAAGGAAGTTCTTTTGGAGCACCTACTGTTCTTGAAAATCAATTAGCGGAAATCATTTTATCGAAAAATAAATACATCGAAAAAATGCGTTTTGTAAGTTCAGGAACAGAAGCTGTAATGTCTGCTATTCGCTTAGCGCGAGGTTATACAAAAAAAAATAAAATCATAAAATTCGAAGGTTGTTATCACGGACACAGCGATTCGCTTTTGGTAAAAGCCGGTTCAGGCTTGGTAACTTTTGGAAATACTTCTTCGGCAGGCGTTCCAAAAGCATTTGTGAAAGAAACAATTGTGGTTTCGCTGAATAACGAAAAAGCAGTAGAGGAAGCCTTTGCTCAATTTAAAAATGAAATTGCTTGCGTTATTATTGAACCTATTCCGGCTAATAATGGCTTGCTTTTACAGGATAAAAAATTCTTAAAATTTTTACGAACTATTTGTACTGAAAACGATACGTTATTAATTTTTGATGAAGTGATTAGCGGCTTTCGTATTGGCTTTGAAGGTGCGGCAGGTTATTATTCCATTGCGCCTGATATTATTACGTACGGAAAAATTATTGGAGGCGGAATGCCTGTTGGTGCTTATGCTTCAAGTGCGAAAATTATGGAAAAAATTTCGCCTGACGGAGATGTTTATCAAGGTGGCACTTTGTCGGGAAATCCGGTTGCTATGGCGGCAGGAATTGCTCAATTAACGGAATGCTTACAAGCCGATTTTTATCAAAAATTAGAAAAGAAAACACAATTTTTTATCAAAAATATTTTTTCCAATATTCATAAAACAACAATTCCGTTTAAAATTTTTTCCATCGGTTCTATTTTTTGTATTGCTTTTACAGCGAAAGAAAAAATACAAGCTGCGGAAGAGGTTGATGCGAATAGTATGATTTATTTTAAACAATTACACGCGGCACTTTTGGAACAAGGAATTTATTTTGGACCTTCTGGTTATGAAGTTGGGTTTGTTTCGGAAGCACACACAGAAGCCGATTTATTGAAAACTGCCAAAATAATTGCTGGCATTTTAGAGGCAATTAATTAACTGGTTTTTCGGATGAAAAATGAAAATCGGATTGCGAAAGGAATAAATTTTTTAACTCCGATTTATCAACTCATTTCCCGATTTATTTTTGCTAATCAAATTTTTAAATCTCAAATTTATTATTTGTCTGAATTAAAAAACGCATCTTCCGTTTTGATTGTTGGTGGAGGAAATGGCGATTTGTTGCTCGAATTATTAAAACAAAAAACAGCAACAAATTATTATTATTTAGATTTATCTGACAAAATGATTTCTTACACAAAAAAACGTGTTGAGAAAATGTATCCAAAGCAATTAAATACAATCACATTTCATTGTGGTTCAGAAAAAAATCTTCCCGAAAATATTTTTTTTGATGTTATCATAACGCCTTTTGTGTTGGATTTTTTTTCAGGAACTGATTTAAAAAAAATGATGCAACAATTGGATGAAAAACTGGCTCCAAAAGGTAAATGGTTAATGATAGATTTCAATATTCCTGCGAAACCAAAATGGATGACATTTTTCTCAAAAATAATTATTCGTTTTTTGTATTTCTTTTTCAATATTTTTTGTGCACTTGGTGTGAGAGAATTGCCTTGTTTCGAAAAGTATTTTTTCGATTTAGGTTATCAATCTCACGCAAAAAAATATTTTTTAAATGGTTTACTTATTTCGCAAATTTATATGCGAGAATAACAAGAATACATTGTAAAATCATCATTCCTTCTAATCCAAATGAAAAGAAAAAATCGCTTCGATTTTTTTCTGTTTTAAAAATAGAAATGGAAGTTGGAATTACAGAAATACAAAGTGCTGCCAAGTAAAATAAAGAAGTTTTTGGGAATATAAAATATTGTAAAATTGCCAATCCTGTAAAAACAATTAATGCAAAATAGGACATTTTTTTGGCAGTTGAAATGCCGAATAGTATAGGCAAAGTTTTGATATTATTTTGTGTGTCGTAATCTACATCACGAATATCAAAAGGTATGGTAATAGCGAAAATAAATAACATTCTACGAAAAAAAACAAACTGTATTTCGGGATGTAAAAAGGCAGATAAATTGGTGTAAAAAATAACAGGAAGAAAAACGGTAACTAAGCCCAGAACAAATGTTATTAAAAAAATTTTTAGCCCACGAATATCGCGTAACCGAATCCATCCGTTGGAAGTTTTTATAAATGGGACAGTGTAACCGAAAGAAATAATTCCAACTGGAATAAGCCATAAAAATGTGTTTAAGTTGATGCAATAAATCAAAGAATAAATTTCTCCGAAAAGAGCGAAAAAAAGTACACCGTAAAACTTTTTTTTATTTTCTTGTAACCATTGATGTCTGGAAGCTAAGGTGCTTTTTTTAACAATTATTTTAAGATGAAAAATTCGATGAAAATTATAAAGAAAAAGGGTGGAAAAAAATAGAAAAATTGGAAATTTGAAATCGCAAATGGAGTGATATAAAATAAGTTGTGTTTCAAAAACCAAACTTACTACTGATATTGCAACAAAAATATTTGTAAATAGGAAAAAATCAACTGTTTTTTTCATCACAAAATTCCACCTGCTAAAAAATTATTTTAGGTAACAAATAGATACAACAATGCCAACTACTAATCCAACAACCCCACTTTTCATAACATTGAAAGATCTTTTACTGCGCGCAACACGTTCGTAGCCCATAATGTATGTGTCGTGTTTTAAGTATTCCATATTTGAAACACTTTCGTGCGGAATACGCACTTTTGGAATATTGCATGCAATTAAAAAAGCGAAAACTGGAATGGGTGCTAAAATGCTTCCAAATAATCCGCCACCAAAACCAGTTGCAGCGCCACCTACTGTTGTCCACCAAGGTTTATAACCTTTACGCGCATCCTGTTCGCCTTTAATAAAATAGCTCATTTCATCTATTGTAAAATAATCGCCTTGCAAAGAATCTTTTTGATAGTACATTTTTTGCATTCCATTTGCGAAATGAATTTCAAAAATCCGTTCATTGCCAAGTTTTATATTTTTCTTTTTTCCGTTTGGATTTTTTAAAGTTACTACATCGTTTAAAGTGTCCAATATATGTGTTGTAAATTGGTCTCCATTTAATAATAAAATGCTGTCGTTTGAAGCACTATATGGTTTTTGTTGTGCGAAAATAGTTTTCGAACAAGCAAGTGAAAAAACAAAAAGCAATATTTTTATTTTGGCGAGTTTCATCGGATTAAATTAATTTTCTCGGTAAAGCTAATCAAATAGATAATTACTCGTAAAATTAAGTAAAAAAATGTTGATGATTTTTAAAATATGGAAAACAAATCTATTTATCTTTGCAATCTAAAAATAAAATGATGATAAAAGATACATTTGCAGCACGTCATAATGGTCCTCGCAAAAATGAAATTGAGTTGATGTTGAAAAAAATTGGAGTCCAATCAGTAGAGGAATTAATTGACCAGACAATTCCTGCGAATATCCGTTTGAAAAAGCCTTTAAATTTAGCGGATGGAATGAGCGAATATGATTATTTAAAGCACATGCGCGACTTGGCTTCTAAAAATAAAGTTTTCAAAACATATATTGGATTAGGATATTACAATACGATTATCCCTTCGGTAAATCAGCGCAATGTGTTGGAAAATCCAGGTTGGTACACAGCTTATACACCATATCAAGCCGAAATTTCTCAAGGTCGTTTGGAAGCCTTGCTAAATTTCCAAACTATGATTATGGATTTAACAGGAATGGAAATTGCGAATGCCTCTTTATTAGATGAAGCTACTGCTGCGGCTGAAGCAATGACAATGTTATACAATAATCGTTCGCGCGAAGCGATAAAAAACGGAGCAAATCAATTTTTTGTTTCTAACGAATGTTATCCGCAAACCATTGATACACTTAAAACACGCGCACTTCCTTTAGGTATTGAATTGGTAATTGGCGATTGGAAAAAAATAAATTTTGATGCAAAAATTTATGGAGTATTGTTACAATATCCAACGGTTGATGGAATTGTAAATGAGTATAAAGAATTTGTTAAAAAAGCCAATGAAAAAGGAATTGCAATTGCAGTTGCAGCGGATATTTTAAGTTTAGTTTTATTAACACCTCCAGGTGAATGGGGAGCAGATGTAGTTGTTGGAAATTCACAACGTTTTGGTGTGCCGATGGGTTATGGCGGTCCGCACGCAGCTTTTTTCGCTTGTCGTGAAGAATACAAACGAATACTTCCAGGACGTATTATTGGCGTATCGCAAGATGCACAAGGAAATGCTGCTTTACGAATGGCATTGCAAACACGCGAGCAACATATTCGTAGGGATAAAGCAACTTCAAATATTTGTACTGCTCAAGCTTTGTTGGCGATTATGGCAAGTATGTACGCGGTTTATCACGGACCAGATGGTTTAAAAGCAATTGCCGAACAAGTGCATTTAACTGCCGTTACGTTAGCAAACGAATTAAAAAAATTAGGTATTGATGTTTCTTCCGAAACGTATTTCGATACAATAAAAATAAACAAAATAAATACTGCTGAAATAAAAAAAATAGCAGAAGCCGAAAAAATTAATTTCAGGTATTTGGAAAATGCACTTACCATTTCCGTTGATCAAACAACCGATGCTGCAGATGTAAATGCTATTTTGGAAGTTTTTTCAAAAGCGACCGGAAAAACTTTTTCAAAGATTACCGAAAAAAATATTGCTGCTCAAAAACCAATTATTCATTATCGTACATCCAATATTTTAACGCATCCTGTTTTTAATAAATACCATTCCGAAACGGATATGATGCGTTATATTAAACGTTTGGAAAATAAAGATTTATCGCTTACACATTCCATGATTTCATTAGGTTCTTGCACAATGAAATTGAATGCAGCATCAGAATTATTTCCAATTACTTGGAACGAATTTGCCAACATTCATCCATTTGTTCCGGTTGAACAAGCTCAAGGTTATCAAGAAATAATAGCTGAATTAGATAAAAATTTATCCGAAATTACTGGTTTTGCAAAAATGAGTTTTCAGCCAAATAGTGGCGCTCAAGGCGAATATGCCGGTTTGTTGGTTATTCAAGCTTATCACCAATCGCGTGGCGAAGCACACAGAAATGTAGCGTTAATTCCTGCCTCTGCTCACGGAACGAATCCGGCAAGTGCAGCAATGGCAGGTTTGAAAATAATTGTAGTAAAATGCGATGAAAAAGGAAATATTGATGTAAACGATTTACGCGAAAAAGCCATTGCTAATAAAAATAATTTATCGTGCTTGATGGTTACATATCCAAGTACACACGGAGTTTACGAAGAAAGCATTATTGAAATTACAAATATCATCCATGAAAATGGCGGACAAGTTTATATGGACGGAGCCAATATGAATGCGCAAGTTGGATTAACAAGTCCGGGAAATATTGGTGCTGATGTTTGTCATTTGAATTTACATAAAACTTTTGCAATTCCTCACGGTGGCGGAGGTCCTGGAATGGGACCAATTGGCGTTGCAAAACAATTAGTGCCTTTTTTACCCGGACATTCGATTATTAAAACGGGAGGCGAAAAAGCCATTTCCTCAGTATCAGCAGCTCCTTACGGAAGTGCTTTGATTTTATTGATTTCTTACGGATACATAAAAATGTTAGGTAAAGATGGCGTTACCGAAGCTACTAAATTGGCAATTGTAAATGCTAACTATATAAAGGAATCATTAAAAAATAATTTTAAAACACTTTACAGTGGAAAAAATAACCGTTGTGCACACGAAATGATTTTAGATTGTGTGGCGTTTAAACGCGAAGCAGGAATTGAAGTAGGCGATATTGCCAAACGTTTGATGGATTATGGATTTCACGCGCCAACAGTTTCGTTTCCGGTTCACGACACATTAATGGTAGAACCAACCGAAAGTGAATCGAAAGAAGAATTAGATCGTTTTTGCGAAGCAATGATTTCCATCAAAAAAGAAATAGATGAAATTATTTCCGGCAAAGCTGACAAAGAAGATAATGTTTTGAAAAATGCTCCACACACTTCAAAATCGGTTATAACAGATGATTGGAAACATCCTTACTCACGTAACAAAGCAGTTTTCCCACTTGAATGGGTAAAAGAAAATAAATTTTGGCCCAGTGTAGCACGTGTAGACAATGCTTTTGGCGATAGAAATTTAATCTGTTCTTGTCCGCCCATTGAAAGTTATCAAACCGAAAAAGAATTGGCATAAACTATTTTGTTAAAAAAATTTGGTGGTTTGTAAACTCTAACTATCTTTGTGCGTCAAAATAGGAAAATTAATAACTAAAAAAAAATTATTAACTAAAACGAAAAAAAATGAAAAAATTATTTACGACTGTTATTGCTGTATCTTTCGGGATTGCAACATTTGCACAACAAGCAGTGCACATTGCAATAAACCCACGCACAGCAAAGTTTCACAAGGCAATTAAAATGCCTAAAAATGTTAAAAGATTAAATCATCAAACAGCCGCTACCACACAAGGTGTGACTACTATTTTACTAAACAATGAATCAGCAGATTCTGTTTTGTATCCAGGTACTTATACTAATTCTGGTTGGGCGATGAATTCACATTATTCATGGCCTGCTGATAGTGCTGTTGGAAATCCGATTAACTTTGCTGCGGTGGCATTCGATTCTATTTATGATGCAAACAATAATGTGGGTTACAAGCAAAGTGTAGTAAGCGGACTTATTGTTGACTCTATTTACATTGATTTAGGTCAGCAAAATGCTTCAGGTATGGCTGATACTCTCGTAGTTAATTTAATGCCTGTTAATACAAATGGATATCCTACAGGAGCTCCATTAGCAACTGTTACTAAAATAATTCAGCCAGGTGCCCCACTTACAGGTAATTGGTTATCATTTGGTCAATTTGCTTTTGGATTTAACACTGCTATAAGTGGTAAGGCTAAATTTGCAGTACAAGTAAAATATTTAGGCAATAAAATGGATACATTAGGTTTTCTTGCCGGTTTTGGAAGTTTTTCAGCTCCATGTCCTACAACTACTGCAACACTTGCTAATAACACTTTTTACAATCCAATAAAAGCAACAACTCCGTTTGTAGCCAATAGTTTTTCAGAACTTACTCAATATGCTTCTTATGGAACTTTGCCTACATCTACTGGTGCAAATGTTTATTATGATTGTAATGGTAATGGTACTTATGATCCTGGTACTGATGGAGCAAGTTATATACAAGATATTTATATGGTAGCTTTAGTAACATTTAACAATACTACAGGTATTAATGACGGAAGAACAATGGATGGTTTGACATTGGGTCAATGTTATCCTAATCCAGCTTCTTCAACTGCAAGTGTTGGTTATGAATTAAGCAATAACACTAAAAGTGTAGATTTTAAAATATATGACGTAACTGGAAGACTTGTTATGGATATGAATCAAGGAGCTCAAACAGCAGGAACACACATAATTCAAGTAAATGTTGCTAATTTAGCTGCAGGAACTTATTATTATTCTTTAAATGCTGATAGCCACAGATTAACAAACAGAATGGTTGTTGTTAAATAATTTTTAATTTAATTCTTAAAAAAAGGCTTCCAAATTTTTGGAAGCCTTTTTTTTGTAGAAAACTTTTTTGTTAATGTGGTTGCGAGTTGAAAAAAAAAACTTACTTTTGCGAGAGTTTACATTTAATTTAAAAAATATTAAAAAATCATGAAAAAAATTACATTATTAACCGCTGCCGTTGCTTTCAGCACTTGTGCCTTTGCTCAAAGTGTAAAAAAAGCACCAACGGCTCATCTTCACAAAACAGTTTCACATTTTCAAACTAATTTAAAGAAAAAAACTACACCTCCAGCTACTGCATCAACAGCAATATGGTCGGACGATTTTTCTATTCCTTCCAATTGGGTAAAATCTGGTAATGCTGCCACTGCAGACAGCGTTTATGGTAACTGGCAAATTGGAACTGCTGGTCCAACCAACTTAGGTGGTTTTGGAATTGGTCCAATACATTCAACTACGGCAGCAAATGGTTTTGCTTGGTTTGATTCTAATCAAGATTGCAGTAGTAACCAAATTGCTGATTTAACCACAGCAACCCCTATCAATTTATCTGCGCATCCAAACGTGCGTTTGGTTTTTCAAGAGTGGTATAAAAGATTTTATGATAGTACGTTCGTTTACGTAAGTAATAATGGTACATCATGGGTAAAATATCCAGTAAACGTAAATATTGCTAATAATGCATACTGTGGTGGTGGTTTTGGAGTTAATCCAACTACTGTAAAAGTAGATATTACACCTACAGCAGGTGGGCAATCTACCGTTTGGATTCGCTTTGAGTTTTACAGTCCAAGTACATTAAGTGGTGCTCCTGGTTGCGGTTACGCATGGGAAGTAGATGATGCATATATTGTTGACAAGCCGCTTGACGATATGGCTTTGAATGCCGATTATTCTGATTTTTCATATAAAAATGGTGGTTTTTATACACAAACACCTATGAGTGAAGTTGCTCCAATTCAATTTAGAGGTGCGTTATTTAATTCAGGTGTTAATACCGAAACAAACGTAGTGTTTAATGCAAATGTTTCTGATGGTTCTGCTTCTGTTTACAATCAATCAACTGCTCCAATAGCAAGTTTTCCTTCTTCAATGGCAGATACAGTTGCAATTTCAACTACTTTTACACCACCTGCTACTATTAAGTCATATACTACAACTTTTAAAGTAAGCCAACAGCAAACAGATTTAGATACTACTAACAATACATTAGTAGGTGATCCATTTTCTGTTTCTGATAGCGTTTATGCACGCGATAACGGAGATACTGCAGGTGTAGGTTTTATTAGCCCTGCTAATTTTACAGGAGGTAATGTGGATGGTTCGCAATTGGCAAATTTATTTTATTTTCCACATGCGGCAACCGTAACGTCTATTTCTGTGTTTGTTACAGATTCATCAACTTCTGGTACTTTCTTTAATCCAGTTTTGTTAGACAGTGCTTTCAATAATATTACCACTGGAAATGCTTATAATATAGGA
>DATLTG010000256.1:0-2044 GCA_035533735.1 Bacteroidia bacterium | reverse complement strand
CAAAAATAACAACTGCGACCGCAATGTCAATAGTAAACGGAGGGCTTCAAATTGTAACAGGTATATCCATTACAAATGTCGGTTCAAAATCTGTAACTTTAAATTCTTTAACTGGAACATTAACCGCATCAGACGGAACGTTAATCGGAAATTTTACAAATCCATTAACAAATGTAATCGCGGCAGGACAGACTACTGTTATTCCTATTACTATTAATATTCCGGAAGTAAAAACCGTTCCAACAGCTCCGCCAAAAATGACGGGAGTGTTAAGTTTTTCATACGGCTTAGCCTCTCCATCAGCGAGTTTTGTTATTAATTTATAAAAAAAAATGGCAACTTTAGCAGATTTACAAAAAGTATTGTCCGATGCTACGACTGCTCAAACACTTGCAACTAATCAAATTGCAAGTTTAAAGGCGAATATTCTCGATCAACAAAATCTATCTACCCAACAAGCCGAGGGGATCGTAACATTTTGGCAAACAGGAGACGTGAGCGACTATAACTTATTTTTAACGCCTGCACTTAATCAATACCATTGGATTGATGCAGCCGGTAATAGGATGGATGTAAATTTTAATTTACCTTATTGGAATAATGAGTTAACACTTGCAAACGCAGCAGTAAAAAAGGCAAACGATAACTTGACAGCTTATATTGCAACGCCATCAGGACAGGCAGAATATGCCGCAAGTGAAAGTCCTTGGCAAAAGTACGGGTCTATTATATCCTTCTCATTAGGTGGATTGGCGTTACTTGTTTTTGTTGGCATATTAGTCTGGGAATATAGAAAAGAAGGAAAAAAGGAAAAAGCGTAATTATGATAAAAAGAAGAAAATCTACCAAAAAGCGAAAAGTTGCAAAAAAACGCAAAGTTGCGGCAAAAAAGAGAAAAATTTCAAAGAGATCTCGGTTTACTGAAAAACAAGCTATTGTTGCGAAATTAAAAAAAGATGGATTCCGATTGCCACATGGGTACGAGATGGTAATTCGGAAGAGAAAGTAATTACAAAAAAACCCAATAATTTTGGGTTTTTTGTTGTATTTGTT
Organism: Bacteroidia bacterium; assembly: GCA_035533735.1. Lineage (GTDB taxonomy): Bacteria > Bacteroidota > Bacteroidia > DATLTG01 > DATLTG01 > DATLTG01. The sequence continues at coordinate 991 of DATLTG010000256.1, read as the reverse complement.
ATTTAGAATTAATATAAATAGCGAATTGTGTTATTTTTTAAAACCACCGAAACCCCAATGAAATAAACATTCTTTATTTAGAATCAATATAAATAGCATATTTTTTTTCCAAAGATGTTACACGAAATGAATTTATTATAATATTTGCAATGTCAAACGAAATGAATCGTTTGAATTAAAACCTACTAAAATGAAAAACACTGAAAAAGTACTCCAAGAAAATATAGAAAAAAAATCTTACGCTGTAAGAATTATCAAAACCCCAAATCGAGAAAGCTTTAATGGAAATCCTGATGTTGAAACTAATAACTTTGATACATTAGAAGATGCAACTCATTACTATAAAGAGTTAGAAAAATTAATAACTTCTGATTATGGACTATATAGTGAAATTCAATTAATAGATAATTCAACAAACGAGCGTGGTGGGCTAATAAATGAAGAACCTTTAGAATTAAATCGCCTCGAAAGCGCAAAGATACCAGAAGGAAGTGTAATTGTTACTTTTAAGCATGTTAAACACATGAACTACGCTTACAAGATAATAGATGTAAAGTTTTCGCGCGGAGAAAAGTATAAGGACTTAAACGATAATGAAGATAGCTGTTTTGCTAATTGGGATTGTGTTTTAGAAAGTGTTGAAGAATTGAAGAAAAATTATGAAGAAGGACACTCTCAACCTTTTGATAAAATGAATTCAGGTTCGGAAATAATAGAAGAATTTTTGTCAGACAATGGATACAGAGTATTTTGGAGAAGTATTGCGAGAAGAAGAATTAAATGAATTTTAAGCACTTTAGTAGGTCGCTGTCAATTGCTCTCTCAAGCGTTGGCAGCGTTACTAAAAAAAAGTAAAAAGGAAGAAAAAATGATAATCTTTTTTAAGAGCTTTATTAGCGAGTTTTCTCTACAAACCGGAAGTAAACATTACTCGCACTTCCTTTTTTAATATTCAAAAGCATGAAAAAATCAGCCTGTATAAAATACGCTA
>DATLTG010000255.1:0-5445 GCA_035533735.1 Bacteroidia bacterium | reverse complement strand
ATTGCAGATGCAGCAACGGATAATGCGAACGGTATTGCGGGTGTTGCTTTTAAATGTAAGTTTTTACCTGTAAAAATAGCCAATGCAACAGGTATTTTAACCGCTGCTTATGAAGGAATCCAATATGCTGCCGATCATGGTTGCGCAATTATTAATTGTTCTTGGGGAGGAACTGGTGGCGGTCCTTACGGACAAAGCATCATTACGTATGCAACTATAAATAAAAATGCCTTAGTGGTTGCTGCTGCAGGAAACGATGGATTAAACGAAGAATTTTATCCCGCTTCTTATCAATATGTAATAAATGTGGCATCAGTTGGAAGCGGAGATGTTAAATCCAGTTTCTCTAATTACGGTCATCAGATTGATGTATGTGCCCCTGGAGAAAGTATAATCTCTACTTGGCCCGTAAATTCATATACGAATGAATCAGGAACATCAATGGCTTCACCTTGTGCAGCTGGAGTTGCAGCAATAATTAAATCGTATTTTCCAAGTTACACTGCTTTGCAAGTTGGAGAACAATTAAAAATTTCTTGCGATAGCATTTTATCTGTAAACACAAGTTATCCAAACGAATTGGGTTATGGAAGAGTTGATATGTATAAGGCTTTAACAGATACAACTTCTTCTTCTGTAGAATTTAGTAATATGCACATTACTGATAACAACGACAATGTATTTAAAACTGGCGATACTTTGCGCATTTCCGGAGATTTTACCAATTACTTAAAACCAACAACAAATTTAGTGGCAACACTTTCGGTTATTTCTTCTCCATACGTAACAATTCTTTCTAATACAAGTACACTTGGTGTGATTCCTACACTTGGCGTTAAAAATAACAACTCAACTCCTTTTGAAGTACTTATTAAATCAAATGCGCCTTTTAACCAAGCAATAAATTTTAAAATCACAATGACAGATGGATCTTACACCAGTTATTATTATTTTTCTATTACTGTAAATGCCGATTATATTAATGTTACTATTAATGATATAAATACTACAATTACAAGTAAAGGACTTATCGGCTATGACGGAAATAATCAAACACTTGGACTTGGTTTTACTTATAATGGAAGTCGCCCACTTTTGTACGAAGCAGGTTTAATGATTGGCGATTCTTCAACAACTCCTAATGTTTCGGATATGGATCGTGCTACTGGAAGTATTATTGACAATGATTTTCAGTCAACCATTGCGGTACACAATATTATTCCAACTCAAGTTTCGGATTTTGATTTGGATGGAACATTTAACGATGCTCTTAATTCCTCTCCACTTCCAGTATTAGTTCACCACAATGCGTATGCTTGGAGTACTCCCGGAAATTTAAAATATGTTATTGTTCAATATAAAATTAAGAATACCGGAACCAGTACTTTACAAAATATGTTCGCAGGAATTTTTGCCGATTGGGATATTACAGATAGTACCTATAATCACGATAGAGCTAAATTCGATTCGGTTGAAAAAATGGGTTATGCGTATTATATTGGTGCCAACGGAATTTATACCGGAATTAAATTATTAAGTCATACTGCACCGGTTGTGAATTATGCTATTGATAACGACAGTACAGGAGATGGTGGTGTAAATATTTATAGTGGTTTTACGATTTCTCAAAAATATAAAGTGTTATCAACTAATCGCGCTGAAGCAGGTGCAAAACCAACAGGAGATGATATTTTAGATGTTGTAAGTTCTGGTCCGTTTAACTTGAATCCTGGTGATACTGCTGTTGTTGCTTTTGCTTTAATTGCAGGCGATAGTTTAGCTGATTTAGTTGCAAGTGCCGATAGTGCGCAAGCAAAATTCAACACAGATGTTCCACTTGGCATTGCTCAATATCAAGCGAGTAAAAATGTTTATTTAGGACAAAATTTTCCGAATCCAGCTTCGCAAAACACCAGCATTATTTTCAATTTACCACAAGCTACATTGACTGATTTAAGGGTTTATGATTTGTTTGGCAGAACCGTTGCAGTTATTGTTCACGGACAAGAATCAGCAGGAAGTCATCAATATAATTTTAACGTATCCAGTTTAAGCAGCGGTATTTATTATTACCGATTGACTACACAAACAACTGCTTTAACTAAGAAAATGATGATTGTGAAATAGATGTTGGATATTAGTACTAAGTATTTAGTAATAAGTATTTGGTATCAAGTATCAGGAACAAACAACAAATCTATAAACCTTTTATTTTTTTCAATTTAGATTTTCAATGATCAATTCACCATTATCAATTAGATTTTAACCTTCATTACCTCATCACATAATTACCTCATTACTTCATCACTTTTTATCAACATTTTTGCTCACAAATAAAAGTGCTGTCAGAAGCTTCTAATTGAATAGTAGTGTGTGAAATATTGAAATGGTGCGTCAATTCTTTACGGATGTGCATGATAAAATCATCCCCCACTTTTTCCTTAATTAAAAGATGTGCTGTTAAAGCATTTTCTTTGGTGCTCAAAGCCCAAATATGTAAATCATGAATGTCGGCAACTTCCGGAATATTTAGTAAAAAATGGCGAATTTTTTCAATTTTAATTTCATCCGGAACGCCATCTAAAGAAAGTCGCAGTGAATCTTTCAGCAAACCAAATGTACTCCAAATAATAACCACGCAAATAAGCAAACTCATGGCAGTATCAATCCATTCATAATGTGTGTAAATAATTAAAATTCCGGAAATTACTACTCCCAACGAAACAATTGCATCGCTTGCCATGTGCAAATAAGCACCTTTTATATTCAAATCACTTTCCTTATCTCTAAAAAATAAAAGAGCCGTTAAACCATTAATAATAATACCAATAAATGCGACAATAGAAACCGTTTTTCCTTCAACAATATGTGGCGAATGAATGCGAAGAATTGCTTCTAAGGCAATTGCGCCAACACCAATTAATAATAATGCAGCATTCGCCAAAGCCACTAAAACAGTAGTTTTTCCGTAGCCATACGTGTATTTTGAATTCGCTTTGCGTTTCGATAATTTTTCCGCTACCAACACCATTGCTAATCCGGCAACATCACCGAAATTATGACCTGCATCTGTTATCAATGCTAATGATCCGGCAAAAAATCCGGCAATTAATTCAATCAATACAAACGAAGCATTTAGAATAATTCCTATTACAAACAGTTTTGTAATCTGTGTCGGATGATGATGACTGTGCGAATGAGTATGTGTATGTTCGTGATGTTCCAAAATATTTTCTCTAAATGTAACCTTTAGGCAAAGATATATTTTTTAAAGAATGCAAAAGAACGAATCCGATTTCGGAGATGAAAAAATTATTAAAATAATTGATAGGATAATCGTAAAAGCCTTGTATTTTTGTCCAAAGGACTCTTTTTGAGAAAATATTTTTACTAATTATCACATGATAAGTGTTATTTGCCCTGTATTTAACGAATCTTCATACATCAAAAAAGTAATTGATTTTTATATTAATGCGTTGCCTATAGAAAAGGAATTGTTTGTGATAGATGGAAATTCAACAGATAATACCTGCGAAATTGTGAAGCAGTATATTATTAAAAACACTACGATTCATTTATTACATAACCCAAAACGAACTGTTCCTTATGCGCTTAATATGGCTATTGAAAAAGCCAAAGGAGAAATAATTATACGTTTGGATGCGCATACCGATTATGCTTCAGATTATTTCGAAAAAATTCTTTCTGTTTTTAAAAATACAAATGCAGATATTGTAGGAGGACCGATGCGTATTGCAAAAGGAAATACAATTCAGAATGCGATAGGATATGCTACTACTACCGTTTTTGGTATTGGAAATAGTTCTTTTCATTTTGAAGATTTTGAAGGATTTACCGATAGCGTTTATTTAGGTGCTTGGAAAAAAAATATTTTTTCAAAAACAGGTTTGTTTGATGTTGATTTGAAACGCAATCAAGACGATGAATTTCATTATCGCGCAAAAAGTTTCGGATTTAAAGTCTATCAACATCCAGAAATTAAATTGTATTATCATCCTCGCGATACCTTTTATTCGCTTTTTAAGCAGTATTATCAATATGGTTTGTATAAACCTTTAGTACTGAAAAAAATAAAATCTGCGATGAGATTAAGGCATTTAGTGCCTTCGATTTTTGTGCTTTATTTAATCAGTTTATGTGTTTTATTTTTTATTCCGTTTTATTATGCAATAATTCCATTTTTGTTTTATATAATTGGAGATTTATATTTTTCATTGCGTTCTAAAAAGGAGTTGTCAGAAATTCTTGCTATATCGGTGGTTTATCCTATTTTACATATTTCGTATGGAATTGGTTTTATGTTAGGTTTAACAAAAAAGCGTGTTCAGAAATAGGTTTTTAAAAAAAAGTTTTCAGTAAATAACAATAGGATTGATGTAAATAGTTAATATTTTCATTCGATTTAAAAATCTTTGTAGTTGCGTGTTCTGCGTGTTCTAATTTTAAATTAGGATCAAACAGCGTAATCATTTTTAATTTTTGTGCTTGTTCTGCAATAAATATTTCTTCGCCAAATAGGAGGGAAGGATAATTGATTGTTCCTCCATTTAGAAAAAAAGTTTTATTGAAAATCATAAAAGAACCATGAATTGCGTAAGGATTTGAGTTTTCTGTAATTTTATTTTTAGAACCAATTGTTTTTGATTTTAATACATGATAAATAGTAAAAGCTTTGTAAAACAATGGATTTGAAGATGTAAATTTTAAGAAAAGTAATTTGTTTTTTTTGATACGACTTGTTATATAAGGATTTTGAAATTGTTTTGAAAAGCTTGAATAAATAGATGGTCCAAGTATGTCAAAATTTTCGGATGATAATTTATTTTGCAAAACAGAGAAAAAATCAGGTGCTAATTTTATATCCGTATTGCAAATAATAATCGCTTTTGGATATTCTTTTTGTTGATTCAAATAATGCGTTAAGCCAATATTTGCAGCGCCAAAATAGCCTAAATTAAAAGCTGATTTTAAAAGTGTAACGTTTTGAAAAGCTGTTATTTTATTTTCTAAAATAGAACTATTTTTGCTGCCATTATTTGTAATGATAATATCGATAAATTTATTTTTTTTAGGCTTCAACTGTTCGCTAATGAAGGAAAATACTTCTTCTTCATTAAAGTAGTTTGTTAATAAAAATAATATTTTAGAATTGTTTTCCAAATTTTTAATCCAGCGATTGAGTGTCTGTTCCAGCTAAAATATTTGTACTTGTATCGCCTCTTAATTTTCTTCTGACAAGAATTAATTGATGAAAAATTGCGGTAAGAAGTTTGCTTTTTTTAGCCAATCTATAAAAAAATAAAATGATTGTGTAGATATAAATATCGAACTTGTTACTTCGCTTAAAATCATTGATAGCTTTTTCAAAATCAATTAAAGGAATATTTTTGTTAGTCGCTTTAATTAACTGAATATAATGTTTTG
>DATLTG010000254.1:0-2389 GCA_035533735.1 Bacteroidia bacterium | reverse complement strand
AAATAAAAACATTTTTAATTGGGTTACTACTCGGCTTGTTAGTTGGCGGAGGATTTTTCGTATTCAAATTAAACGATTATTTCAAAGATTTTAATAAATTTAAAATGCTGTTGAAGAATACTAAAGATACCGTTATTACTATTGTTCCGATGCAAACAAAAATTCCGATAATTGAAAAAAAGGAAAAAAATAATATTTCAACTTCTACAAAAGTGAATGCTAAAAAAGTAACAGATACAATTCCTGAAAAAAATAATATTTCGAATAATATTGCCGAAAATGCAAAAACAGATTCGCTTTCAAATTCAAATTTACAATCGGAAAATACAGACGATATAGTTGTAAAAAAAGACGAGCTATTATTGACAAAAACAATTTCAATAGCTGATTTAGATGCACCATTAAGTAAAAAACAACTTAAAGCAGATTCTTTGTTAGCTGTTGTAAGCGATACAAAAGATGAAGCAGTTCCTACATCTTATTTTCAAGTTGAATATTGGTCATCGCCACTTAATTATAAAGGCTACAAAATGTCGAAAAATAAAATTTTGTTGTACGGAATGGATTTAACTGCGGATATTAAATTGTTTCAAAAAGATGGATTTGTTTATTTGAAAACACCTGATGCTGCTTATAAATTAATATACACTGACGATTTTCGACAATATGAAAAAGTAAGCGATAAAGATTTACTTGCTCAGTTAAATAAAGCGTTATGAAAATAATTTTTGACAAATATGAAGGCACCGGAAATGATTTTATTTTAATCGATAATCGTGCTAATTTATTTGACAGAAAAAATAATTTTTTGGTAGCACAATTATGCAATCGTAAATTTGGAATTGGAGCAGATGGATTGATGTTGCTGCAAAATAAAGCTAATTTCGATTTTGAAATGGTGTATTATAATGCAGATGGAAACGAAAGTTCGATGTGTGGAAATGGTGGAAGATGTATTTCTGCTTTTGCTAAAAGACTTGAATTGGTAAAAGAAAAAGCAAATTTTTATGCCATTGATGGAAAACACGAATCTATTATTTCTGAAAAAACAATTCGTTTAAAAATGAACGATGTTTCGCATATTGATGAAAACGAAAAATATTATTTTATACAAACAGGCTCTCCTCATTATGTAGAATTTATTGATGATGTAGAAAATTTTAACGTTTTTGAAAACGGAAAAAATATTCGCAACAGTGATGCTTTTAAAAAAGAAGGAACTAACGTTAATTTTATAGAAAAACAAAACCAAGAACTGTTTGTACGAACTTACGAACGAGGCGTTGAAAACGAAACACTTTCGTGCGGAACTGGCGTAACAGCAGCAGCTTTAGTAGCTGCGCAAAAAAATATTTTTTCAGCTACAGATTATTGCGATGTAAAAACTTTGGGTGGAAAATTAAGAGTGTATTATAAAAAAAATAACGACAATTCATTTACAGATATTTGGTTAGAAGGTGCTGCAACTTTTGTATTTAAAGGAGAAATAGATGTTTGAAAATAAAATAACAAATTTGTCTGATTGTTTGGTGGAAAATATTTTTCCGGCTAACGAAAATTTATTTTTGGATGATGTTTTTTTAGTAATCATTCATGCAACAAAAATTCCACCGCATTTGGCAGTTGCAATAAACGGAAAATTATTTTCGCTGAGCGTAAAAGGAATTTCGATGGATGGCGATTTATCAAATTTCATTAAATTGATTCATCAAAAAAAAATAGAAACATTGTTTATAAGGCTTTCTGTTCCTGAAATCTTTACAATAAATCAATTGAGAGAAGAAATTAAAAAATGTTTATTAGTTTATCCGAAAGTGGACGGAGAAAATGCAACTTGTTTAACGCCTATAAAAGATTTTTGTGCTTCCATTTATCAAGTGCCAACGGAAAAAATAAATTTTGTTTTTGATTTATTGCCCGAACTTCGCAAAAAAAATAATGTGCTGAATGCCTACCATTTTAATTTGGAAAATCAACTCATAAATAATACGTTTATACTTAAAAAATATACGATGCACGATATTTACCAAAGTATTCAATCTGTTAATTTTGTTTAATATGTTGAGCGGAAAAAAAATATTTTTGAGAGCATTAGAACCAACTGATTTAACGGTGCTTTATGATTGGGAAAACGATGTAACCAACTGGAAAGTAAGCGATACCATAACTCCATTTTCGTTATATACATTGGAGCGTTATATCGAACAAGCACATCAGGATATTTATACCACCAAACAATTGCGTTTGATGATTTGTTTGTCAGAAAAAAAGGAAGCAATTGGTTGTATTGATTTGTTCGATTTCGATTTAAAAAACAGTAGAGTAGGAGTAGGAATTTTAATTGCATCTGCAGAAAATAGAAAACAAGGATTTGCTTCAGAAGCATTGC
>DATLTG010000253.1:0-7395 GCA_035533735.1 Bacteroidia bacterium | reverse complement strand
AGTTGACTACTAACAAAGATAACAGCAAAAAAATTCCGATAAATTTTTTTATGAAATTCATAGTCTATTATTTTAAAAAACCTCACCAATATTAAAAAACACACCTCTCGATCCTCCGGTTCCGAAACCATAATCAACAGCCAAATTAGTATCTGAATATCTATTTAATTTTATACGAATTCCTGCACCTTCGCCCGGACTGATAATATTTTTATTGTTTCCGAGATTTCTAGATACGGCTTCAGCATTGCTAAAAATAACTCCGCCCAACAATCCATTTTTCAAAATATTAAACCGGAATTCAGATTCTAAATACGCCATATTCGCACCTCTAAATCGACCTTGTATATAACCTCTTCCGGTGTTGTTATAAGTATCCCAACCTGTACTTGGTAAATCTAAATACGGTGGTTTTCTTCCAAAAGTAAATTCGTTCCAACTCCAAAAAGCCAATATGTTATTTCCTTTTTTCGTCAGTTTGTAATATTTTTTTATCTCAATTTGAACGGCTTGCCAATTATTATTGCTTCCCAAAATAGTAGAATTATATCGATATGAAGCACTCGCATAAAATGCCGTTTTCGGATTATTTACATTTTTTCGAGTATCGTATTTTATATGTGCAATTAGTCCGGAAGATACCGTTGTTGTTTTGCCAGCATTGTATTTATCAAAATTTGTAGAGTTGCCATAATCTTTTATATCATAATGATAATCTAAATCATATCCACCTCCTGCGTACAAATTATAACCTATTTTTCCGAGCACTTCTTGATAAAATTTAATATATGAATAATCTAAGGAATCAACTTTACTTAATAATGTTCTGCTACCTAAGCCGTAAGTATAGGATGGATATTTGTAAAAACGCCAATCGCCTAAAAAATTTAAGGTATTATTTTTGTTCCAAACACTAGCAATTAATGGCAAAACCACTTGATGCATCACGGAATATTGCGGATTAAAAGTAATGGACGATAAATTGGTAAATCCACCCGCAGTGTAAAAAGAAACATTGATTGCAAGAATCGCTACTTCGCCTGATTGGAGAGCATAACCAAAGGCAGGAAAAACAGACAAAAGTATTTTTCCAGGTTGCGTTTGTGCACTATCCGATTTGTTGGAAGTCTTGAGTTTGAAAACTTTATCGACTAAATCCATCACATCTTTTTGCGGAACGGAGTCTTTGGAAGTGCCAATAGAAAGAGTACTCGGTAAAGGCTTTTCACTTTTATTTGATTGCGCATCTATCTTAGTAACTACTGTCATAATGCCTATTACAAAGATATTCCTTATTTTTTTTATCGTCATCTGGTATTCTATTTCATTTATAAAACTACTGTATTTTCTTTCTTAATTCGGATTTTAGACAACAGCAAATAGTTAAAGTTAAATCTTCGTGTGTGAATATTGAAAATTATAATTTGTGTTTTTTTAAATCGCTCCAATTTCTTTGCAAGCTTGTTCGGTAGCTATTTGTTCCGCCCGTTTTTTAGAAAAATGGTTTCCATTGCCTTTTACTGTCATTTTACTACGACAACTTTAAACAACTTCTGTGAAAGTGAATTATTTATCGTACAAATTTCCGGCAATTTTTTCGGTCAATGATTTTGGAATAAAGGAAGTAAGTTTAGCAGAAACCAAATTCATCCATCCTGGCAACACTTCGACTTTGCCTTTAAACATAGCTTCAACAGCTTTTTCTGCAACTATATTTGGCATCATATTAAATTTAGCAGCCGTAGCTTTTAATGCTTCCATTCCAGCTCTGTCCATAAAACTGGTATCGGTGGCACCTGGACAAACGCAAGTAACCGAAACGGTTGATTTTTTTAATTCGTAACGCAAACCACGCGAAAATAAAAGCACAAATGATTTGGTAGCGGCATAAACGCTTAAGCAAGGAACGGCTTGATAAGCAGCGGTACTACTAATATTTAATAAATAGGCTTTGGATTGTTTTTTTAAAAGTGGCAAAAATTCATACGTCATTTCAACTAACGTATCCATATTTAGTTGCATCATATTTTTTTGTTCGCTCAAAGCCAAGGTGTCAAAACGTCCCCAAAGTCCATAACCCGCATTGTTTACTAAAATCGAGACATCGTATTTATTTTCGATGCACCATTTTTTAATGTTTGCAGCAGCGTTTGGAAGCGATAAATCAGCTGCTAAAAAATTTACTTTTACTCCGTATTTGGTAGCAAATTCTTCGGCAATATTTTTAAGAACATCGCCAGAACGAGCGATTAATAATAAATCGATTTTCTTTTTAGCTAATACTTCGGCAATAGCTTTGCCAATACCTTTGCTGGCTCCGGTAATCAGAGCTAAATGTTTTTGATTGCTCATAAAAAAATTATTTTACGTATTTTGAAAAACGTTGATACAATTGCGTTGGACTTTCTTCCGATTTTGGTGCGTATTTTCCACTAATTACGGGAACATACATTACGCGTCTTCTGCTTTTTGCACCCATGTGAGGCGATAAAGCTACGCGATGCCACATTCTGCCATCGTGAACGGTTAAATCTCCGGCACTTGCGTTGATGGCAACTTCATTTTCATCAGGCGTATTATCTACAAAATATTTTTTTCCGAAAACAAGTTTCACGAAATTTTGTTTGTGAGATTTAGGAATAACGCGCAAACCACCATTGTCATCCGAAGAATCATCTAAATAAATACCGACATTTAACATTGGCATAATTTTTTTTCCATAAAAAACATCGCGTAAACAATCAGTATGCCAGCCCATTTTTGTAAAATTACTGGTTCCTGTATTCAAATAATGGTTTAAAACCAATCCATCTTTTTCATTCTCTCCGATTCGTCCGGGTGCTTGTAACAAAGGGAATAAAGCAGGAATGCGTGTATCTTGGAGTAATTCATGAAAAGCTTGGCTATGCAGAGATAAAAAAGCAAAACGGTGAACAATAGTTTTGCCGTTTTCGTCAATCCCATATTTTATAGGAACTCCATTTACTTTTTCTCTTTTATCAGCAGCCCAACGGTCTTCTACATCTTGCGCAGCCTTAATTAATTCCTGCACTTTTTCTTTTGAAATAAATTTTTCAAAATGTATAAATCCTTGCTCTTCGAAAAAACTGATTTGTTCTTCAGTCAATTTTTCTTCGAGGGTAAATCGAGGGTATATAAATTGCTTCATTCTTAATTCCAAAAATAAATTTTGCGTAAATGTACAAAATTCCTAAACTCATTAAGACGAAAATAGCTTTTTACCCAATTATGATATTTATCAGTCAAAATATTCATTAATTTTGCATAAAATTTTTCCGGTGATTCTAAAAAAGTTTTTTTCATTTTTATTTATTTTACTCTGTTTACAAAGTTTTGCTCAGCAAGATTCGGTAAGGACACCTCCGCAACAACCGCAATCGAATCAGAGTTTTTGGGACAATGCCTTTACGGGAGGTAATGCTGGTTTACAATTAGGTTCCATAGAACTTATAAATGTTTCGCCTTTGTTGGGATATAAACTAACAGATCAATTTTCGGTTGGCGTAGGCGCTACGTACGAATATGAAAATGTTCAAGAACCTCCTTACAATTTTGTTTCGAGCGTTTATGGAGGCAGAATTTTTGCTGAGTATATGATTTTTGATAATATTTTTTTGCATGGAGAATATGAAATGTTAAATATTCCTTTTATAGATTATTTCAGTAATCGAACTACTTTAAGTAGCGTGTTGGTTGGCGGAGGATACAGCCAACCTATTGGAGAAAAATCATCGTATGATATTATGATTTTGTTTGATGTAACGCAATCAAGTTATTCCATTTATCCTTCTAATTACCCTATTTTACGTGCAGGTTTCAACTTTGGCTTGTAGTTTTGCGTTTGCTTTTTATTTTAGCATTAAAACAGTAGTTTTTTGTCAATTAATTCGATTGTCATTTTAATTTACAGGTGTTTTTATTTTATTACTTTTGAAATCGATGAAAATATTTTTCTCCATATTATTTGCAGGCATTACTTCACTGTTTTTCCAAATTGAATCATGCAACAGCAGTGGGTCAAAGAAAAATATTGTTTATCAAACGCCCATAGCTGCACCTTTAACAGAGGTTAAGCCGCACTTTGAATCTTTTCCGAAAGGGAAAGAAATAGCTTCTATTGTCTGTCAATCAGATAATCTTCAATCTTATGCCATGTATTTGCCTTCTAATTATACTTCAGAAAAAAAATGGCCCGTAATTTATTTTTTTGATCCTCAGGCAGATGGCATTTTACCTATAAAAATGTATAAAAGGTTGGCTGAAAAATATGGCTATATTTTAATTGGTTCTAATAACTCACAAAACGGCACTACTTGGGATAAAATTACCGCTTCTGTACAAACACTTATGGACGATACACACAAACGCATTTCAATAGATGATAAACGGGTTTATTTGGCAGGTTTTTCTGGTGGCGCAAGGGTTGCGGGACTTATTGCAGAGATGACTCCCGGCATCACAGGTATTATTGGTTGCGGAGCCGGAATAAACGGCATAGATCCTGAAACAATTTATCCGTTTTCCTATATCGGATTAGTTGGAAACAAAGATTTTAATTACAATGAAATGGAGGATATGATTGCTAAAATGGGCAGTAATATCCAACACCAACTTATTGTTTATGATGGGAAACATCAATGGGCACCCGTTGAAATTATGAATGAAGCGTTCGAATGGATTACGCTTAACGCGATGAAACAAAAATTAATTCCGATAAATGAAAAACTCATTAATTTAGTTGTAAATGAAAATGAAACAAGTATTAAGAAATACGAAAAACAAAACGATGAGTATGATATGTATTTGAATTATCAGAAAATGTCGAATTTCCTTTCTGGATTATACGATGTAAAAGTTGAAGATAATATGATAGGAAAGCTCGGAAAATCAGATGTTGTTCAAAAAACTATCGCTGCGAATGCTGCTGTTGAACAAAAAGAACAAGATATTCAACAAGAATACATCGATGACTTACAGTCTAAAGATGTAAATTGGTGGAAAGACGAAACTATGAAACTCAATCAAATTACCGCTAAATCGAACGATAAAAATACCTATTTAATGAATCAACGATTGTTAGGTTTTATGAGTTTAGCTACTTACATGACCATTAATGATGCGATGCAAAAAGGATTATGGGATGTTGCCGATCATTACAATCAAATTTATGCGGCAATTGATCCGAAAAATCCAGAACATGCCTATTTATCAGCTTGTTTTGCAGCTCGAAAAAAACAAGATGCTATTGTTATTAGTGAATTAGAAGAAGCTCAAAAATTAGGTTTTGCTGATTTTAAACGAGCCGAAAACGATTCTAATTTTTTAGCGTTTAAAAATACGTCCGCTTTTTCAAAAATTATTTCTCAAATGAAAAAAAATGTGAAAGAATAATGTGCAGTTTATAAACTAATTTTATAGTAGTTTTAAACTTTATTAAATACAAAAAGTCAAAAAAATCGAAAATATAAAATCAAAAAATAAACTTATGCTAAAAAAAATACTTTTACTGTCTGCATTTTGTTTTATACTTAATGCTGCAAATGCTCAAATTGTTGTTTATTCTACAGATGTTGTATCTGTAGGACAAACTTTGTTACAAGCAAACGATAGCACACCTATTGTCAAACCCGGAAGTGCTGGAATATCTCAAACATGGAATTATAGCGGATTACACGCTACAACTGTTGATACGATTACAACCGTTGATCCAGCTTCAACTGCGGATGGTTCACAATTTCCAACTTCAGACTTAGCATTAATACAAAAGTTAACAAAAGATACTATTTACACCAATAACACAACTGCGGCTTTTAGAGCACAAGGAGTGGTAAGCTCTTTTAATGGAAATAATGTGGTAGTACATTTAAATCCACCTCAAACATTGTTGGTTTTTCCGGCAACTTATTTAACTCATTTTGCGGATAATTATACTACTAACATCAGACAAGCCATTACTACTATTCCAGGCTATGATTCAGTTCGCGTAAAAGCGGTTTTAGTTGGAAAAGACACCATTGATGCTTACGGTTCAATGCAAACGCCACTTGGTACATATAATGTGATTCGTGTTAATGAATATCAAATTACAGCAGATACTATTTTTCTTCGTTCAATTTTTGGTACTTGGTCGTTAGCCCCTATTTCAGGTAATCCGAGATTAGATACCAATTACCATTTTTCATGGTATGCTAATTCATTAGGTTATCAATTAGTATCAATGGATAGTGCAAAATCAGGAGGTGCTATTTCAAATGTACAATGGTTAATGTCTGCGCCTGTTCCAACAAGTGTAAATAATTATACTGCTATTAGTAATAATGTGTTGGTTTATCCCAATCCGGCAAAAGATGAAATAAATTTTACAGTAGCAGGATCAACTCCTTCCAGCGTAGTTATTTATGATATAACCGGACGTACAATGATAACACAAAGTCTGACTAATAGTTCTACAAATACGATAAATACCTCATCACTAAAGGATGGATTTTATATTTACAAATTGTTAGATAAAAATGCAGTACCTTTTTCTGAAGGAAAGTTCAGTGTAATACGATAAACTCGAAAAATATTTTGAAATTCCATTGGTTTTTTTAGAAAAAAAAAATATCTTTGACAAACTTATAGATAATCGAAAACACAATTAAAATAAACAGCTATGATAAAAAAAATACTTTTAACTGCACTTTCTGTAGTTGCATTAGGTGTAATGAATGTGGATGCGCAAGCACTTCCAAATACTGGTTTTGAATCGTGGGTTCATACTTCTGGTCCGCCAGCTTACGATGATCCAACAGGGTATGCAACGGCAAATATTTTGTCCAGTACTTTTGCAGGAGGTAGTCCTGTTTCTGTTTTTAAAGAAACTAGTATTGTTCATTCAGGAAGCGATGCAATGAAAATTGTTTCTGTAAAACTAAACAGTAGTCCATCGCCTCAAATTCCAGATACTATTGGTTTGGCTGTAACTGGTAGCATTAGCGGAAGCGGAATAAAAACAGGTTTCGCTTATACTTCCATTCCTTCGGCATTTCAGTTTTATGCAGAATATACACCGAATGGCTCTGACACCGCTTGGGCAGTTTCTTATTTATCGCATTTTAATACCATTACACATTTAAGAGATACAGTGGCGATAGCACTTATTAGAATTGCAGGAACTGTTTCTTCCTACACGCTTTATACTACTCCGTTTATTATTCACTCAGGAATCCCAGGAACTGAAACTCCTGATACTTGCGTAGTTGCTTTTTCATCCACAAATATGCGTACCGTACATAGTGGACGTCCAGGCAGTATTTTGTATGTAGATGATGCCAACTTAAACACTACCGGAGTTGCTGAAAATGCTCAAGCAATTCCTTCGGTTTCTATTTA